>JBDRTP010000361.1:0-5268 GCA_043823965.1 Chloroflexota bacterium | reverse complement strand
ATAGTAAAAGAATCACATTTACAGGATTGAATTCCGTATTATAATCTGTTTTAGTATTATCCATCATTTGATAGAGAATAATTGTTAGGCGGCGAAAATGCAGTATTTACGACTATTCGCGAGAATATGCGGCAGTTCTGCTGTCTAATTAATAGTTATACGTTGGATGGTCCTGTCCGAAACTCACAGGAGATACGACCAAATCAGAAGCTGCATGAAACGGCAGACTGGCGCGGTCATGAAAAGGAGAGACAAAATGCATGCGAATGGAACACTACGTGCTTATGCAATGGTCGGTCTGGTTATCCTGTCTCTGAGCCTGGCAAATTGCGTAAGTCGCCGCGAGGATGAGGTCTTTGATCCCGAAAGGTACACGCCAGTATTCCCGACTGAACGGACTCCGTTCAAGATCGTGTTTTATGAGGATCAGGAAACCGAAACCCCTCCTACCATGCAGGAAACGCCACTCCCGGAGATTGTTGAGGAGATATTCAAGTTCGGGAGTAATAGCGCGGTCTTCAATGGCATCACCGCGCCGACCACCTTTACCATCAATGAGGCGTGGCTGCTCACCGTGATCACTACCTATCACTGGAATGATGCGCGAGGCGCGACGCCGGGGACCATCGGACTGAGGGCTGCCGACGGCACGACCTACGGCCCGTGGCAGGCAAGCGGGTTGCCGGGTCAAGGCGGTGTACCTGACGCCTACTGGGTGGCGCACCCCGGCATCGTCATTCCCCCAGGAACCTATAGCGTGATTGACTCTGACCCAAGTACTTGGGCGCAAAACGCAGATACGGGCGGCGCAGGCATGGCCTGGGCCTCGGGTGTTCGACAGGGTAACAAATAACGCGCATCCGGCAACACCTCAACCGGCCTTGGCATGCGGTAACGGGTTTGCTCACTCACTCCAAGCGTCCACACGCGCCAACCACCGTTTGTCTTTGACTGCGAAGCACCTCTGCGTCTGCGGCTCCATGACAAGATTGTTACGGAAGTCGAAACTTACTCTGCATAAAACATCATTGCCTTATCAGGGGAGAGCAGTAATGCCCGGTTTGATTTTCATTGATATACTGGCTTTCAGCATTTGCTGAAAGGGTATCAAAAAATGAATCGAAACTGGCGCAACGGCTGGTCAAAGATTGGGCATTGCAGTATCAACAGGAATTGTTGCGAATGTGGCAGAGCAACGAATACAAACATCTGCCTGGTTTGGAGTAAAAGATGGACGCTCCGAAAATTCAATCCGTCAAACCGCTGGAAGGAAAGCAATTATTGGTGAAATTTGTGAACGGCGTGGAGAAAATCTTCGACTGTAATCAATTACTGCATTTAGAAATATTCCAGTTGCTCAATAACGATGCATTTTTCAAATTGGTAAAAGTTGACTCGGGCGGATATGGCATTTCGTGGAACGATGATGTAGACTTAAGCGAGCATGAGTTGTGGGTAAGCGGGAAAGAATTGGCGTTGGCAGGGTAGGGTCTGGCGCAAACCAAAAGCGGGCTAACACCGGCTCCAGCGGACAGCGGCTTCGCCGCTGCCGCTCAGCCGCAGGCCGTTAGGCGGGCGTGGTGCGTGCGTAGCATCGGATGCGGCTGTCACGATATACTCTGCATAGTGAGGTGAAATATGAAAGTCGAGTTTTTCAGTGCCGAATGTAAGTTGTGCAACTCAACGCTCAACATATTGCAAGATACCTTTCCAGATTTGCAGATTACCGTCCATCGGCAATCGGAGTGTGTAGACGGCTCGTGCTGCCAGTTGGCGGCATCCTATGGTGTGCGCGCCGTACCTTCGCTCGTTATGGACGGTAGAGTTGTACTTGTCGGGCGACCAGATTCAGCAGAACTCGAATTGCTTGCCAACGTTTTGAAGCCATACCCATAAATCGAAACGGTCATGGGAACGTGCGAGCAGTTGTTCAGCGCTTGGAGAGAGAAGCGAATAAGCGAGCGTAGATATTAGCAAACGGCGAGCCCGCCTAACAAGCGCTACCAGCCGACAGCGCCTCCGCTGCGCTTCGGCGCTGCGGCTGAAGCGCGTGCCGTTGGGCGCACTGAGCACGGCATTATGATCTCAAGGAGAACGTCATGCCTCGTGGAAAACAGTCAAGAGGCAATTGCGCCTATTGTGGACAGGAGATAACTAAAGGTGGAGTGACAAAGCATTTGTCCGCCTGCTCAAGACGCTCTCGGTCGAGCAGGGCAAGACAGTGATCGTCGTCACCCACAACGAGCGGCTGGCGGCGCTGGCGGACACGCAGGTGCATCTGCGGGATGAACGCATTGTAAGCCACGACGGAGGAACCTTATGACGAACATGCTTATCGCGGTGGAACAAGTGACTGAGGAGGCCCAGGTCGGCACGAAGTGTGTCTGCGGTGGGTGTCACCCGACAGCCACGACGTACCGACACGACCCGCATTATCAGCGCCACGACCCGCGCCTGGCACAGGGGCCATGCTGCTGTGGGCGGTTCTTTGTGATCGGGGATACGCTTGAAACGGCTCAGGCGCGCGCCGAGGCGATGGCCGCCGAGCAACTGGAAAAGGGGATGGCACCCAATGGGTACGACTTTCAGAGTCAGCGGGTTCGGCTGCCCTGGGAAGTTGAGGTGGTCGCTGTCATCGCAGACTTCGCTCCGTGAAACGGCAGGCTAAGCCGCTTCCCCCACAGCCGCTGGCTACATTCGAAGGCGGCGACTCGGGCCGCTCAAGCCCAGCGCGAGCGCATCCACGCCACCTGCGCTGGAATTTCACCTGGGCCGCCCTCAGCGGCGCGCTGTTTCAATTCGGCTCAGCCTTCGCCGACACCGGCACGGTGGTGGCCGCCTTCGTCACCCGGCTGACACTCTCAGCCCTCGCGGTGGGGGCGGCCGAGTCCCTCGCGCGCTATGGCTGGCTGCTGCCGCAGTTGTTCGCCGCGAACTACGCCCAGGGGCTGCGCTATCGCAAGCCGATGTATTTGGTCGGCGGATGGGGCCGGGCGATCTTTCTCGCGCTGCTGGCAGGTGCATTGCTAATTGTGCCGGGCGCATCGGGCGAAGGCTTGGACAGAGATGTGGCTCTGCCCCTACTGGTCATTTTCTTCGTCCTGTGGACGCTGTTTTCATTCATTTCGGGGTTGGCCGGTGTGCCATACAACGACATCGTCGGGCGCGCCATCCCCTCCGACCGCCGCAGCCGGCTGCTGGCGGTGCGCTTTTTCGTCGGCGGCGCGCTGGCGGTGGGCGCCGGGTTCTCTATCCGGTCTCTTCTTCAGGAAAACGGATCGCTCAAGCCCTACGGAATCATCTTCGGCGCCGGTGCAGCCGTGCTCGCGCTCTCGACCGTCTGCTTTGCGCTGGTGCGCGAGCCGCCCGCCCCACTCGAGCGTGACCGGCCCGCTTTTCGTGTGTTTCTGCGCGAAGGCTGGCGCGTGCTGCAAGGCGATGCCCGCTTTCGGTTGTTTCTTTACGTTCAACTACTGGCCGGGTTGACGACGATGACCTTCCCTTTTTACATTGTGCAGGCCCGGCGGGTGAGCGGGCTGGCCGAGGCTGAGGTCGGCACGTTGATTGCGGCGCAGGCGCTGGGCGGACTCGCCCTCCACCCGCTGTGGGGCTGGTGGGGTGACCGACGCGGCAAGTTGAGTCTGCTCAAAGCCCTGACAGCCATCAGCGCGATCAGCCCGGTCCTGGCGATCGGCCTGGCCTGGCCGGCGGCCCTGCCACCGGTGGTCACGATTTCCGGCTACGGGGCGACCTTCTTCTTCCTCGGCGCAACCCTCAGCGGAGGGATCATCGCCGACCTGGGATACCTGATGGAAATCTCACCCGACGATCGGCGCCCGGAGTACAGCGGCTACATGAACGCGCTCGTCGCCCCCAGTCGGCTGCTGCCGCTGGTGGCGGGTGCACTGGTGGACGCGGTTTCGTTTCGCTTTGTGTTCGGGCTAGCGGCGGTGGCCGTGCTGGTCCGACTGGCGGTGTTGGCCAGGCTGGGTCGGGCGCCGCCGTGATGACTGGGGTTAGAGATTGGTGTGTGTAGGATGGTCTCATATGGACAACTTTGATCAGTTCACCGGCCCCGTCCTGTGCGTGGCCGCCCATCCCGAAGATCTGGAGATTCACGCCGGGGGCGCAATCGCGCGGCTGGTCGCGGCCGGCATCCCCGTTTCGTACGTCCTGTGTACCAACGGCAACCGGGGCACGTCCGACCGAACGGTCACAATGGAAGCCATCGGTGCGCGGCGCAAGGCCGAGCAGCACGCGGCCGCCGACCTCCTGGGTGTGACCGACCTCACCTTCCTGCGCCACGATGACGGCGATTTGCAATACATCGCCCGCGAGTTGCGGGCTGAGATCGTGCACCTCATTCGCCAAAAGCGTCCTCGAACCATCATTACGCACGATCCCTTTCCCGGCGATGGCTCACACGACTCGTGCGCCATCTACCCTGACCACCTCGCGGTGGGCATGACGACGTTCGAGGCGGCCTTCGTCGCCGCCCCCGGCCCGCAGTTTCATTCTGAGCACCTGGATCAAGGGTTCGTGCCCCACAAGCCCGACGCTCTATACTTCATCATGAGCCAGCGGCCGGATACGTTTGTCGAAATCGGCAGCGTGTGGGAGACGAAGATGGCGGCGGTGCACATGTATGCAAGCCAGGGGCGGCATCTGCCAGGCGTCGAGCCGTTCTTCCGGCGCATCGCCGAGCAGTTGGGAGAGAAAGCAGGGCTGCCGATGGCCGAGGGTTTCCGGCGGCTGGCGCCGTCCTGAGCCGACATGGTGCAGTCGAGGCTTGCGCGACGGTATTCTGCCTTACTTGACTCTCCAGTCGCTGGAAGGTGTACAGTGGCGGCAATTGGGAGGCACGAGATACAATCCATGGAAGCACAACCTTTCGAGAAATTGCAGCTCAAGCTCGGCGGGATGTCCTGCTCCTTCTGCGTGGCCAGTGTCACGAAGGCGCTGGGCCGGATGGAGGGCGTCGGTGAGGCCAGCGTGAATCTCGCCCACGAAGAAGCGCTGATTGCCTACGACCCGACGAAAGTCACGCCGACGCAACTGAAGGACACCCTGCTCCTGGCTCTCCGCTCACTGAACACTGCTCACTGGTCACTGGTCACTGGTCACTGGTCACTGTTCACTGTTCACTCCTCCCTCACTCGCTCTCTCACCCTCGGCCTGGGCGGCGGGCTGCTGGCCCATCTGCTCTACGGTCTCACCGACGCGGTGGCGTTGGGCGCCAAGCCGGGGGTCTTGTTGTGGATGCTTTTG
>JBDRTP010000360.1:0-3873 GCA_043823965.1 Chloroflexota bacterium | reverse complement strand
ATTGAAAGTAGATGTAACATGACGAATTTAAATTCATCAGACCTATCGCCAAAACCAGACCTGCAAGCAACCGAGACCACCCGCCGCCGCTATCAGCGCATCGCGCCGGTTTATGATTCCATGGAAGCGCTGGTTGAACGCCGTTATCATGATTGGCGTCAGCGTTTGTGGGCGCTGGCGCAAGGCCCCTCTGTGTTGGAAGTCGGAGTGGGTACGGGTAAGAACATGCCTTTCTACCCGGGGGGCGTTTCCATCACTGGAATTGATCTGACCCCCGGAATGTTGGAACGTGCGCGCAATCGTTTACAGGACATGGGCTTGCAGGACAAAGTGACCCTTCAATTGGGTGACGTTCAGGCGCTGGATTTCCCGGATGCAACTTTCGACACGGCGGTTGCCACGTTTGTTTTTTGCTCGGTGCCGGACCCGGTGCTGGGCCTGCGTGAAATGAAGCGCGTGATCAAACCCGGCGGACGCGTGGTGCTGCTGGAACACATGCGCTCGCCGAACCCCATCGTCGGTGCTTTGATGGACTTGCTCAACCCACTGGTGGTGCGCATGATGGGCGCCAACATCAATCGCAGGACGGTCGAGAACGTTCAAAAAGCCGGTCTGGAACTGGAGCAAGTGGAAGACCTGGGCATGGGCGGGGTTTTCAAACTGATCGTCGCCCGTGCGCCCATAGTTGGAAAATGATTATGGAAAACTATCGCCCTGCCTTGACGCTCGAGTTGGATTGCGATTCGGCCCTCGCGTTGCTGCAGATCTGTCTGAACAGACAGGGCTTTCGCTCCATACACAGTTTCGAGTTGGCCTCTGCCTGCGCCTCGCCGTCCGATCCGGCCTGTCCGCATCACCCTGGGGAGGTCTGCGAGTGTCGTTTGGTGACACTGACCGTCTATATAGACGACATCGGATCTATCCCCCTCGTTCTGCATGGGCATGGATACGCGACTGAAATCTACAGCGTCGGACCCAAGCCGCTGCCGGTTGTCCTGGAGCATTGTCTGAATGATGCCCGTCGCGAGGAACTGGTTATCAAGAGTAAATTATAAGTTCTGTCAATAAATCTCCACGACAGTACCGTAGCCTCTACGGTCAACCTTGCCTGGAACTTCAAACTCTGCCGGCGGCGACAGCGGTAAAGCCCAGCGGAACAGCCACAACGCATCTTTCGGGCGCATATTGACGCAACCGCGACTCATGGGGACGCCAAAGTTGTCATGCCAGTAAGTCCCGTGAAAGGCATATCCGGTCTCCGTAAAAAAACTTGTCCAGGGAACGCCTACCAGTTCATAAGCCTCAATATCAGACGCCAGGCTGCCATCCCCCATGTGCTTGGATGGGTATTTGCTCTGGATGTTGAACCTTCCACGCGGCGTAGCGGTCGGGAGACCGTTGTTCGAAGGCAGGCCGGCCAGCCCCGATGAGATCTTAGTCTCGAAGATGACCTGGTCGTTTTCATAGGCAATCAGCGCCTGTCTTTCCAGGGCGACTTCGATACGCTTCTTCTCGAAAGGTATTTCGGGAGAAAGGGGAAGCCATTCTTCGTCTGGGATGGGGCGCAGGTGGATTGCCGGGACGTGATAATTGATCTCCAGCAATTCATCCAGCAGACGGTACCAGGGCTGACCATCTGGACCTTCGTCTATGCCAACGATCCAGTGGGTAGTTTCGTAATAAAGACGGTAAAGGGGTTGCCAACCCTCATAAGATGTATAACGCATTGCCTGGGTGTAAGGCACCGTCACCTCTGCCAGCCGTCCTTTTTCAGTGATCGTGTACAGCGGCTGGTTGTAAAGATATTTGACTTTTTGCAGGCGGGCGCGGTGCATATAGCCGCCCCAAACACGGTACCAGATTGGGTTATAGACCGGCTTCTCGGCTTTGACTTCTGCGTAGACATTTACGATCTCGTCGCGATAATGCTGGCTGACGATCAGGCTTGTATCGTCCGGTTTTCTGTACACGCTGACCGAAGTCGCTGCCACCCGGACGATCTCGCCGTCATTAAACTCGTCCCAAAACGGGATGAATGGAGAAAAAGCAACACTCCCAAGTGCTGTTGCTCCCAGCTTTAGAAAATCTCGACGTGAAATACGAGCCATGCTGACTCTCTTTTTCCCGTTATCCCTGTGTGTTTATCGCTCACCATTCAACAACTTTCACCTGCGTCCCGCCTGGCATCCCGACCGTTACGTCACCTGGGTCGTAGGGGACAAGAGGCTGCGTCCAGCGAAAGACCCATCTGGCGTCTTCCGGGCTGGCATTGACACAGCCGCGCGAGGATGGCTCACCGTAATTGTTGTGCCAGTACGTCGCGTGAATGGCCACGCCCGTCCCTACGAACAGGCTGACCCAGCCAACAGCGGGCAGGCTCCATCCGGCAGACGCACTGCCCCCGCTCAATGGCAGCGAGACCACCTTGCGCCAGATGGGAAATTCCCCGATGGGCGTGGACCAGGCATCCACGCGGTTTCCGCGGTAATCGAACAGCGCGCCGCTGGAAATGCGCGCAAAGTAAACTTCTCTATCTCCCTCAAAACATGACAGGGTTTGACGCCAGATATTGACGACGATACGTTTTTCTGCTGCGTCAGGGTTGATGGGCGCCATCTCCTCCGGCGTCAGCGGGCGGAGGGCTTCGGCTGAAGCCCAAAAGATATCACCATACCCCCAGCGCTCGTTGAGACGATACCAGACCTGGCCCTTCGCGTCGGTGCGGATCTGATCCACCCAGGCAATCTGGCTGTAAAAAAAGCGCGGGGGCAAATTGATCGTTTGGCGATATTCCAGCCAGGGCGCGCGCGCCGGGGGATTATCCAATGTGAGATCGACATAAGGGACTGTAACTTCGACCCACATACCTGGCCCCAGGCTGGTTTGCGTTAAAGTGGTGACCGGGACATTCGGCTGGTTGCGCACCGGCTGGATATAGCCTCCCCAAATGTAACCATCCGGCGTCTCGACCCAGCGTTGGTTGATGCGGTTTGGTTCCGGCCCGACCACCTCCCGCAGCCAGGGGATGACAGCATCCTCATACAACGCGCCGACCGTCTGACTGTTCACATCAGGCCGCGCTTTGACATCCATCTTGCCAACGGTGATCCGTCCCAGTTTGTCTGCTTGCGGGAATTCGGGCAGCGCTAATCCCGTAAATGGTCGGAATACCAATGTCCCCGCGCTGAGTGCGGCTAGTTTGAGGAAGTCACGGCGGCTGACCATTTACTTCTTGTTTTCCGTTCATGCAGTCCGTTTGAAAGGCGGAAGGGTAACGAATAAATTTCCGTTTTCGAGTTTGGTGATGAACTCATCTAGCGGGCGCGGCGGCGGACCGCTGATGTTCCTGCCCATGATGTCGAAGTGACCGTCGTGACATGGGCTGACATAGTCTTGAATATCGGGGTGCCAGGTGACATGGCAGCCCAGATGCGTGCAGATCACAGAAAAAACACGCACCTGTTCCTCATTTTTACGGACGACGTACATTTTGTGATTAATCGCAGTGTTCTCCCAACCATTGGTTTTCCTGGACATGAAACTAAAAGGTGTAGGCATCCCAATTGGATAGTTTTCCAGGGGGCCAAGCGAAATCCAGGTGTTATCTTCTTCCTGCGCTCGGAGCGCAGGCGAAAACAGATAACCGATCATCGGAATTCCGATCCCTGCCCCAATCAAAGTCCAGATGAAAGCCGTCGTCATTTTCACGAAATCACGCCGGCTGATGCGTGATGAACCAGGTTTTGCGGACATGCCTACCTCCCGGGTGGGTCTGGCGGTTAATGCAGTTCCATGGTACCTTTAATGGATAAAATTGTCATCCGCCGATTTGCGCATGAAGGCATAAGCAATTTTGCTCGCATTCAGATGAGA
>JBDRTP010000359.1:0-28508 GCA_043823965.1 Chloroflexota bacterium | reverse complement strand
CGCTATATTGTCAGTTATCAGCTATCGGAAACTAAGCACAAGTACCATCTGGCAGTAGCTTCAACGCTGGAACGATAACCGCTGCTGTGTAAGTGTTGCTGGCTAATACCTCTCCTTCAACTCCCCCACCGGCAGGGCAATTCTCCCCTCTTCCTTCGGACCGATAAACAACACTTCTACTGGCTTATTGGCTGCCACGTAAGCCGTATAAGCCGCGACGAGCGCATCCAGTCCTTCGGGGGTGTAGATCGCTTCCAGCGGGAAAATCCCTTTTACTAACCGATGGCGGGTGATCTCCTCGAAAAAACCCATTGGGTCTTTGATGCCCACGCCCAGCTCATAAAGGGCTAACTGGCGCTGCAAACGGCCTTCCAAAGATGGCTTGGAGAGCGGCAACTGGCCGAGCAGGGCGCAAAAGGCGGCGTGCGGATGCGTCTCCAGCCACTGGTGGGTAGCGTTCGCGGCGGGATATGGCTGAAACCCCATCCCTTCCAGCTTGCGGTACAGCATGAAGCCCAATTGTATCCACTCCGGGCAGGATTCGGCGCGCGCCGGCGTCGGTGAGACGAGGATGCCGCGCTGGCGCAGCTCGTGCTCGGCCATGCGCATGTCCACGCCGCGCGGGTAATGGTGGCCTGATGTCGGGCTACCATTACCGGGCGTCAGGCTTTGCGCCTCCAGCTTCTTTTTCACCAGTCCCAGGTTCGGCGCGGAGGGCGCGTTGACCGCCACGGTGACAGCTTCCTGCCCGCCGACGAAGGCCAGCACCTCGTCCAGCTCGCATCCATCCAGCGCCAGCAGCCGGCACTCGGCGTCCAGAGCGGCGAAGGTGAAGGGTTTGCGCCCGGCGGTCGGGTCAATGCCGATGAAGGTGGTCGAGGAAATGGACATGGTTGGGAGTTGGGTGTCGAGGAGCAAAAGTCGAAAGTCGAAAGCCGAAAGTCGAAAGTCGAGGGTCGAGGGTCGGTAGCGAAAAATCGAAGGTAAGATTATGGTAAACTGAACCCTCTTTAGTTTAGATCAAAAATGTCCAATATGCAACCACCAAAACGACGAATTTTCTGGAATGGATAAAGTATTTATCAAAGATTTGCGAGTGCGCGGCATCCTCGGCGTCAACGATTGGGAGCGCGAGCAGCCCCGGGAGATATTGATCAACGTCGAGCTATTCACCGACACGCGGCGCGCCGCCCAGGGCGATGACCTGGCCGACAGCGTGGATTACAGTCTGACGGCGCAAAAAATCCGCGCCCTTGTTGAGGGCACGGCTCGCTTCACGGTCGAAGCCCTGGCGGAGGATATCGCCAGTTTATGCCTCAGCCAGCCCAAGGTCCAGAAAGTGGCGGTGCGGGTAGAGAAGCCGGGAGCGGTGGAGGGAAGCGCGTCGGTCGGCGTTGAAATTATCCGCCAAAAATAACGAGCCGCAATACTAGATCTGCAATGGCGATGCGCCGCGCGAGATGTTGTCCAGAAATTCCTGGCGCGTGGCCAGGTTGGCGCGGAAAGCGCCGTGCATGGCCGAGGTGGTCATGCGCGCATTATGCTTCTGTACGCCGCGCATCATCGTGCAGAGGTGCAACGCTTCCACCACCACCGCCACGCCCTGCGGTTTGAGTAAATCGCGGATGATATCCGCAATCTGGCGCGTCATCCGCTCCTGCACCTGAAGTCGGCGGGCGAACATATCTACGATACGGGGGATCTTGGAAAGACCGAGTACTTTCCCATCCGGGATATAGGCGACGTGCACTCGCCCGATAAAAGGCAGCAAATGGTGTTCGCACATGCTATAAAACTCGATATCGCGCACGATGACCATCTCATCGTACTTGACGTTGAAAAGAGCGTCGTTGACAAGCGCCTGCGGGTTCATCTGACACCCGGCGAGTAATTCGGTGTACATGCGGGCGACGCGTTGCGGCGTTCGTTTTAATCCTGCGCGCTGCGGATTTTCACCAATCGCATTTAATAATTGTGCTATTGCTTCTTCAACCGCCTTCGAGTTGATCTGGCTGGATCGAAGCGTTTCTTCAGTAATATTATCGTCGAAGTCAATGTGTTCCATATTCCACTTCTTCATGAAAACTGGCCCGAAGGGATTCTTCCGGGCCAGCGAGTTTCTGGACCGCGAAGTTAGTCTATCATTGGCTCGATCAGGCCGTAGGTGCCATCCCGGCGGCGATAGAGCACGTTGATGGAGTTGGTGTCTGCATTATTGAAAATGAAGAAATTGTCGTGACCGAGCAGTTTCATTTGCTCCAGTGCTTCAGCTTCATTCATGGGCGGTAGATTGAAGGTCTTACGGCGCATGATCGGGGAAACAGGCCCTTTGGCTGGCCTTTTTACCAGCGCCTTGACAACCTCAGCCGCAGTTCGTCCATCCCCGCGGCCGCGCTGGCGCTTGCCTTTCAGGCGCTCGATCTGGCGTTGCATCTTATCCAGAGCGGTATCGAAGGCAGCAAATATATCCTCGGAGCGTTCTTCCGTGCGCAAGAGCGCACCCCGCCGGCTGCGCACGGTGATCTGCGCCACATGGCGATCCACGGCGCTACGCGCAGATTTGATATTTGCGAGTTCTATTTTTACTTCTTCGATGTCGTTCAGGTAACGATCGAGCCTGGAAACCTTCTTTGTAACATAGTCATCGATGCGATCAGTAACTTCCATATTCTTTGCGAGAACTTCAACTTTCAAAGCCATAGGCTCCTCCTGCCAAAGGCCTACCCGGTGGAAAAGATAAGGGTGTGTTTCAAAGTTCAAACGTGCTGCAAGCCATGCCGGGGCAATGCCCTCGCCAGCGTCAGGGCAAAAACAGCTTTTGCGCCGGCAGATAAAAGCGCCTCGGCGCAAGCTGAAAGAGTCGCGCCGGTCGTGACGACGTCGTCCATTAACAGCACCGTCCGATTGGTAACCCGTCGCGGGTCAGCGCGAAAAGCGCCTTCCACATTCTCCTGGCGCTCGGCCGCCGAAAGGCCGACTTGAGATTTCGTTTCGCGCACGCGCGACAGGGCATGCGGTGCATATCGCCATCCGTTGAGTGCGGCCAGCGGCATTGCGATCAAGCCGACCTGATTATAGCCGCGTTCTTGAAGGCGTCGCTTCCCAAGCGGGACTGGAACAACAATTTCCACGCGCCAGTTCAGGCGACGACAATAATCCGCCAGAGGCTGTGCCAATGCATCTCCTAACGCCAGGTTGCGCCGGTACTTCAGCCGGTGCAAGGCCAACCTGATCGGCCCTTCGAAAGCTACCCAGGAGCGCAACGCCAGGAATGGGGGCGGCATTACCCGGCAGTTTTCACACAACCCCATCCAGGCTGTCGGCAATCCGCAAATTTCGCAGATAGGCTCCGCAATCAGCGAGACTTGCTCCTGGCATTCCGAACACCAGCGTGAACCCGCCCGACCGCATCCCCCGCAAGCGGGAGGGTAGAGCCAATCCAAACCAGCCCACAACCACTCGTACAGGCGGTATGTTCCCATTACATGGCATAAAAGCTTAGCGCGTCAATGGTAGGAAGGCGTCTCGTAATCGTAATCCCGCAGGAGTCAATAACACAATCATGATTGACGGAAAGATGAAAATTCCCATCGGAAGGATCATTTTAATCGGCGCTTTACGCGCCTCCTCTTCGGCGCGTTGCCGGCGTTTGACGCGCATTTGGTCGGATTGGATGCGCAAGACGCGGGCCATGGAAACACCGAGTTGTTCGCTCTGGATTACCGCAGCTACGAAGCTGGTCATCTCAGGGATTCCGATGCGATCGGACATATCCCTCAAGGCCTCCCGTCTTAGTTTGCCCAATTGGATTTCACGGATGGCGCGTCCCAACGCCAGCGCCAGCTCGTTATCCCACTTTTCGTTGACCTTGGCCATGGCTGCATCGAAGCCAAGCCCGGCTTCGACGCAGATCGTCAACAAATCCAGGGCATCTGGCAGGGCTTTACGGATTTCCTTCTGACGCCGATCGATCTTGCTCCTTAGCCAGAGCTGAGGAAAAAAGAAACCCAGAATAGTGAAAATGAGGCTGGTAATTAACTCGCGGGATACCGACCAGTTACTTGAAAACAAGAAAATCAGGAACAGCAGACCTCCAAAGAGGCCTGCGGCCACAAAACGCAGAGCTAAAAAGGTTGATGCATCCAGTCGTCCGGGGTTCCCGGCTAACTCCAGACTTATCGCCGTACTTTCCACCTGGTGCTGCGGGGTGAAACGGGCCGACAGATTGCCCATGCTGCGCGCCAGGGGCAGGATAACGCGCTCGGAAAAAGGTTGGGCGAGTTCGATATCTTCCAATGATACAACTTCGCCGCGTTCGCTGAATTCCGCTAACCGCGCCGCTAAAGGCTCTTCCTCTTCCTTTGGCCATCGCAGACCAGCAATAATCAGGATCGCTGCGCCGATAACGACGAGTACAACGATAACAATGACCTCAGTCAACATCTTACACCTCGATCTTTGCGAGCTTTGTCATAATGAAATAACCTATACCGATCATCAGGCCAGCCGTACCAAGCGCTATGATCCCGCAGATGCGGTTCTCCTCAACGAAGAACGTCATCATATAATCCCGGTTCAGAAACCATAAGACCAGGATCAAACCAACCGGCATTAACGCCAGGATACGTCCTGAATACATAACCTGGGAAGTAAGCACTCGAATCTCGTCTTTGATGCGAATCCGTTCGCGGATAGTGTAAGAGATAATATCCAGGATTTCAGCCAGGTTGCCGCCCACCTCGCGTTGAACATTGATCGCGGTAATGACAAAATCGAGATCTTCGCTTGGTATGCGCCTTAAGAGATTGCTCATGGCGCGCTCCATAGGGACACCCAGTTGCATTTCTTGGACAACCCGGCGGAACTCATCGCTGATCGGCGTAGGCATCTCTCTGCTTACTGCCTCCAATGCCTGCATGGTGGAATAACCGGCACGCAATCCATTTACCACCAGATTTAGCATATCCGGCAGTTGGTCATTGAAGCGCTGCAACCGTTTCCCTTGTTGATTTTTCACATATAAACGCGGGATAAATGCACCCAACAGCGCACCAATCAAAGCCGAGGCGAGCAGCCTCCCGCCCAAGAAGAAGGCGACAAGTGCAGCGCCTGCAATTGAAATAACATATAAAGCAATGTATTCACCGGGTTTGAACTTTAAGTCTGCGCGTGCCAATTCGCGTGCGATGCGATCACCAAATGTGGACTTTTCGACGCGTTTATTGACCCAGTCGGTCAGCGCGCCCCTGGCTTCCCTTGGCGCCTTGGACGTTTTTTCTTCCTCGAGGAACTTGTCCAAGCGCTCGTCAACAAGTGCTGATTCGCTGGTCGTCGAGGCGATTATGCCTATGATAAGCAAGATCAACGCCAAACCACCGCCAATGATCAAGATCGTTGTCACTGGATCACCTGTAAAAGAATGTCAGATTTGTCATTGCGAGCGGTTTTCGCGAAGCAATCTCCTGGCCGATGAGGGGATTGCTTCGGCACACCGTCCTGGCGGTCGGTGCCAGGGAAGAACGCCTCGCAATGACACCTAAACCGAAATATGACATTTTCAAAGTAGAGGTTTTTCTGTCCATATTGCCTTTAGTAGCGTTGACGGGAACCTACACCGAAAATAACCGGGGGTAAATGAATACCAGCCGCCTCGAGCTTATCCATAAACTTGGGGCGCAGCCCTGTCGGTCGCAGTGTTCCTATCACCTTGCCTTCTTCCATTCCCGTCTGCTCAAAGACGAAGATATCCGTCGTGGTGATGATCTCTCCCTCCATGCCAGATACCTCGGTAATATTGACTACTCTGCGTGAGCCGTCCCGCAGACGTTCCTGGTGGACAATCATATCAACGGCTGAGGCTACCTGCTCACGTACGGCCCGCACGGGTAAGTCCATGCCGGCCATCAGGGTCATGGTTTCGAGACGTGATAGCGTATCACGCGGTGCATTGGAGTGGAGGGTGGTCATCGAGCCATCGTGGCCCGTGTTCATGGCCTGGAGCATATCCAGCGCGGCCTCGTCGCGGATCTCGCCCACGATGATCCGATCCGGGCGCATACGCAGGGCGTTGATCACTAATTGCCGGATAGAAATTTCACCGCGACCTTCTATATTTGGCGGGCGGGATTCCAGCGTGACGACGTGCTCCTGGCGCAATTGTAACTCTGCCGCGTTCTCGATGGTGATTATCCGCTCGTCGCCGGGGATGAAACTTGAGAGAATATTGAGAAGCGTGGTCTTGCCAGAACCAGTGCCGCCGGATATGACAATGTTGATCCTTGCCTGCACGCAGGCTTTGATAAATTGCAGCGATTCAGGCGTGAGCGTACCAAATTCCAACAACTGTTCGATAGTAATCGGGTTTCTGGCGAACTTACGGATGGTCAGGGTTGGGCCGACCAGCGAGATGGGTGGGATGACGGCATTCACACGCGAGCCATCTGGCAGGCGGGCATCCACGTACGGGCTGGACTCGTCAATGCGCCGCCCAAGCGGAGCCACGATACGATCAATGATGCGCATCACGTGATCGTTACTCTCGAACGTCACTGGCACACGATGGATCTTCCCTTTTCGCTCGATATAGATGTTTTTCGCCCCGTTGACCATTATTTCCGTTATTGAATCATCGTCCAGCAAAGGTTGCAAGGGACCAAAGCCGAGAATTTCTGCCGAGATTTGCTCGAAGAGTCGAGCGCGCTCAGGTCGGGAAAGAACGATGTTCTCCTCACTTAGTATTTGTTCGTACAGGTTTTGGATCGTCCGCCGGACTTCATCCGTCTTGGTAATATCCATCGAAGGATCCAACTCGGCCAGCAATTTATTTTGAACGCGCGTCTTCAGATCGAAGTAGGAGCCGGCCTGTGGAGTTGCAGCCGGCGTGCTCACCCGGCGGGCCTGCAAGGACGCCAGGCGTGATCCCTCGCCCCCTGTTTGGGCTGAGGTCGCTGATTCTTCCGAGGATTTCCCTTGTTCGATTCGTTTTAGCAATGACATCCCTTACCTCCTGCGCAGCTACCTTCTGAGCACTTTCTCAGTTTCCACGCCTTCAGTATCCTTTAGTTTGACGCGCAGGGCTTCAGCAAGTGCAAATACCCCACGAGCCGAGGGTTGCGCTTTATTATCCAGGACAAAAGGAACGCCCCGGTTGACTGATGAGATAACTACGCGTTCATCCAACGGGATTACCGCAACCACCTCTTGCTTGAGATTTTCGGCAACCTTTTCCGGTGTTATCGCAATCCGTTTGTCATAGCGGTTCATCACGAACGCGATTTTATCCAAAGGTATACCCATGGTGATCATCAGGTCCAAGAACAATCGGCTGTTCTTAATCGAAGGGATATCCTGTGTTGCGACCAGAACAATAACATCACTTACGTCCAGGACTGACAGGGTAATATCGTTCAAGGAAGTACATGTGTCCACCACCACATAGGCATACAACTGGCGAAGATACTCGAGCACCTGGCTGAATTGACCAGCAGTGACCTTTTCGGCATTTTCAGGGCAAGCAGGCCCGGCAAGGATATGCAGACCAGATGCGGCATGCTTGATCATCACTTCTTCTACAATATCCGGATCAAGCTCATCCGCGCGCGGGGTCAGGTCAAGGATAGTATTCTTGCCTTGTACGTTCATAAAAACTGCAACATCCCCGAATTGCATGTTTGCATCCACTAACATTGTCCGCGTTTCGTCATTATGCCCCTGCGGGGTATTATGCAAGGCCAGGGCCAGATTGACCGCCAGGGTTGTGCACCCAGTTCCGCCTTTAGGGCTGTAAAGCATGATGATCTTCCCGTGGGTCATTCTAACGCCGACCAACGATTGAGTTATCCCCCCGGCAGGAGTAACGTAAGCTTGGGCTCTTTTTCCACGCTCCTCCCGCGCCACAGCCCCCGCGCGACGAATTGCGGCTGTCAGATCGTCCGGCATGGGGGGTTTGGTCAAGAAGTCGCGCGCGCCGACCAACATGGCGCGCCGCATGTAATTCTGATCGCCTTGGACGGAGAGGATGACTATCTGGATACTGGGTGTTTTTTTGCGGATCTCTTCCGTAGCAGCAATCCCATCCATATCCGGCATATTTATATCCATCAAGACAACATCCGGTGTTATCTCTTGGGATAGCTGGATGGCTTCTCGGCCTGACTTCGCGGTACCGACAACTTCGATATTGGATTCGAATTGTAATAACTTGCGGATGTTTTCGCGAGTCTCCGCATTGTCATCCACGATCAGGACGCGAATTTTATCACCGTCACCCATGAACAATCTCCAGTTCAGCCAAGCGATTGAAATCGCCGCTACCAGATCGCGAAGTCCATGCTTCGACAGGCTCAGCACACCGCCTGCGTGGACTTCCAGCCGACGAAGGTCGGCTTCGCAGCCTTTGTTGGTGCAGTTTTAACTACCGAAAATGAGCAGGCTGAATAGTTACAGACATTATTTGGAAATAAGCGGCCCTTCTGTTTTTGCATCGAATTTCTCTAAAAATTTTCGGTCAATTCGTGAAATTCGATGCAGCGTTCCCTTATTCCCGATAAAGTCTATTATCGGCCGCCGGAAGCGAGAAGATCAATGGATTGGCTAAGGAAGCACCGTAATTGTGTCGTTTGGCAATACTGGCGGCGTAATCACATCTGTGCGAGGTTCGATTGCGTAAGGCAGTTTCGCCGGAACAGGGATGTTGTACTGACTGAGCAAATATTGTAACGTTGCCGCCTCCGTCTCAGTCCCTGTCGCCTGGTCGTTCGGATTGCGCAAGGTTAGCGTAATACTTGCGTTTATATCCAACAGGTATTTCAACATAACGGCATCTTGCGGAGTTACCATCAAGGTAACAATATCAGGTCTACCGACAGGCGCTGCGGCTGACTGTTGTTCCGAAGGTTGTGGCGCGGGTGTCGCCTCTGGGCCAGGTTGCAGCGCAGCGGTTTGGATGGCAACAGCTTCACCCGGCAGAGGGAAGCTACCCACGTGTAAGACCTGCACATTCCTCAGGATCATCTGAGTTACCATGCGCGGACGTTGCAGCTCGGATGGCACAATATAGAGGGCTTCGTTCAGCGTCGCGTCAAACTCGGTTCGCCCCTGCGCAGTACCGGCGCCGCCTGAAATTATTTGGGCAGTCAGCACCGGAAGTTGTTCGGGGAGGAAGCCAGCGCCCGAGACGACAGCAGTATGATTGGGCAAGGCACTTTGATAGCTGGAATCGACGTCCACCAGCAGCAATGAGACGATGACATCCACATAATCGCCATCCCGAATTGCAAAGCCAGCCGAGGATAGGCGCGTAATCGGGATGGCGATGGCCGTCATCCCTTGTGGAATCAAGGCTGCCCAGCCAGACCCAGGCATGTAAATGTTGTCTGCCATCGGCGTAAGCATTGAGCTGGTGATTGGAACGCCTTGCGCAAGTGGATATTTAGCAAATTGTCCTGCCACATCCGCTTTGCTGGTGAACAGGTCAGCTACCACCCGGTCTTCAGGCAGAGGTAATGAGCTTAACATCTCTTCTGTAATTTGTGTTCCAGGTAGTATGTTTTGGCCTGCGGTTATAATTTCTACCATGCGCACCTCAGGTATCGGAGTTGCTGAAGATGCCGGACCGACCAGGCCCTTGCTTTGCAGGTAGAAGTAAGCCACGGCAACGCCGATTATTAGAATCAGCGCCAGATAAATGAAAATTCGTCCGCGACGCATAGCATTCTCCTTATGCCCAAATGGTTGAATTGACTATGGTAGCCCCTGGCTACCACAATTGCATTATACAGTAAAATTCAAGCCATGACCACTTACATATAAGTTAGATACGGATACAAAAAATGGGACTCTGCCCTGTGCAGAGTCCCATTCGTGTTGAAGGCCAGTGATGGTAACTAATCCAGACTGTCTTTGATCTTGCTGAATACGTTGCCGACGATGGGGCCGAGAAGAGTCAAAACAGCAATAACGACGACAGCAACCAAAACAAGAATCAACGCGTACTCTACCAAGCCCTGGCCTTTTTCCTTCGGTGCGAATAACATGGGATTTTCCTCCTTTCGTTAGTATTTCTCTAACAGGCTTTTTAGAGATATATTCATTATATTATTTCTATGCTTAAAAGGCAAGCAATAGATAGGCCAAAACCCTTTACAAATATGTAATCTCAAGAATGGACCGGCACGGTCAAAAATATCCGAGAACCCTTGCCCAGTGAGCTATCAATATCGAATGAACCACCCAGTAATTCAACCCGCTCTTTGATCAGCTTCAGCCCCAGACTACTCTTCTGGTTGATCATCTCCGGATCAAACCCTTTGCCATTGTCTTCTACGGTCAACTTTACCGAACTATCCCCCAGATCAACTAGAATCTTGACAATGTTGCCCTGACTATGACGAACCGCATTGCCCAATAATTCCTGCATGGATCGAAAGATCAACACTTCGATATAAGGTTCCAGCCGTCGTTCGTTTCCGGTAATGATGGCGCTTGCCTCTATGCTGGACTGCTCCTTGTATGTGTCCACATAGCGGCGAATGGTCGGCGCCAGGCCCAGGTCGTCGAGCATCATCGGGCGAAGCTCGGAGATGAAATTGCGAACTTTCTGGAATGTGCTCATCGCCGCGGCCTTCAGGCTGCTCAACTCCGTCCGGGCCTGTTCAGCATCCTGATCGAGCAAGCGCATGGCAATCTCTGTTTGGAGGATGAAGTTGGAAAGGGCCTGAGCCGGTCCGTCGTGCATCTGACGTGAAAGGCGCTGTCGCTCTGCCTCTTGAGCATTGACCAGCATTTCGACACTTGCCAGTGCGTTTTTTTCTCCCTGCGCGCCGCCGGATGGCAGGCCGCCATTGGCAAGGCTCTGCACTCGACCTAATAAGGCTTTGTAGCGCTCGAGATGAGATTGGTCATTCTGCAACTTTTCGAGCTGGCCGCGCATGACAAATAAGCGTTGTTGCGCATCCAGAGCTGAATTATAGGCCATCCGAATATCCTCGATCGGGACTTCATCGAGTCGATTCTGGATTTGTTGAAGATGCGCAGTAATCGCCGCATTCCGTTGGGTCAACTTTCCAACTTCGACGCGGCTTTGATCCAGCATCAAGCTGATCTCTCTCAACGCGCGAGTGGTCTCGTCCAGTTCGGACTGAATGCTCTGCGTCGGATCTTCGAAAGGACTTGCAGGTTTATTCTGTCTATCCGTCAGTACCATAATTCGCTCCCGAATATTCGTATCTTATTGAGGCTTGCTTGCAGTATAGCACAGGTCAGACTTGCAAGCAATTTGTAAAAGCTGGTTCCTTATAGTATTACCGCTCGACATTTGCCTTGTTCGCGCAAATCTTTTCACCGCAGAGAACCCTTCGGCAGGCTCAGGGCAGGCGCGGAGAGCGCAGAGTTTTTCCTGTGGTTTCTCTGCGCAGCACCTACTCGGCGCGAACTCTGCGGTCTCTGCGGTAAATACTTTGGTTGCGGCTGGAAGCCGCGCTATGGATCAGGCCATTGATACACGGCCATATTCTCTTCGCCCAGGGCTGGGGCAAAAGGCGATTCGGTGCGGAAAACAGGCCTCAGGTCACGGGTCAGTGACGGATACCAGTCCGGGAATGTCACCAAATAAGCAACCCCCCGATCGTTCAGGTAACCTCTCAGTCTGCTTTCGTCCCGAATAAACGGAATCACCTCGGGCGAGACCAACCCGGCCAGGTCCAACAGATCACGCTCGCTGAAGTAGCCCATCGCCCCGATATCGTGCGCCGCGATCAGCGCATCGGCCGGGAGGTTCACGGCTACCCAACGCGCAGTCTTCACCATCTCGCTTTCGATGACCGCCACATCCTGTGCGTAGGCCAACGCGCCGCGGCCCCAAAAGAACAATAGAATCACGACAGTCGTCATTTTCTGCGCAGCACCTACTCGGCAGGAAGTCGCCAACATCCATCGCCATCCTGCCGAGCCGAGCAGGCGATGCCCTGAGTTCATCGAAGGGTGCTGCCGAAGGTAGGTGCTGCGCAAAGATAATCGAAGCACAGACCTTGCCAGGCCAGCGAAACCCCAGATGAAGAATACCAGCATGGCAGGGATGATATAACGCCCATGCTGGTAGGTCACCGGCAAACGCCAGGCATACAGGCCGATATAGCCGAGGAACCAGGCCATCCCCGCCAGCAGACCCCAGGCACGGCGGCGGACGGCAGTCACGGCCGTGATGAGAACGCCAGGCAGAAGGGCAATCCCCACCCCAACGAGCGGCGGGACTGCTTGTGAGGCAAGGCGCTTCCAAAAGGGGACCTGCTGTAGAAGCGCATATTCAGCCTGTTTGGCGTAGAACGTATTCGGCCAGGGCGAGCCGCTCAAGATCAGATTGAAGAGCAGGTAGAAGGCAAACAATCCGCCAAAACCCAGGCCCAGGCTGACCAGTGCCTGTGTCCGTCGTTTGAACGAAGACTCTACCAATATCAAGGTCACGACCACTGGAGCGAGCAATGTGACCCCATCCGGGCGTAGCCAGATGCTCAAGCCGACCAACACGCCGAGTCCGAAATAATTGCGCCGCTGCGCAGCACCTACTCGGTCGGATATCAGCGAGACCAGCACCATTGTGATCAGCGCGGTGTGCAGGAGCGTTTCCATCCCTGACCCCCCGGCCCAAACCAGATGCCATTCGAGCGCCACCAGCGCTCCCGCCCATGGGAAGCGCGGCTTGCAGACCGGCAGGATGCGTCGCACGGCTATCTCGGCCAGCCAGGCCAGGCCGCACAGGATCACTACCCCGAGGGCATAGGTCCAGAGATAAGGCGCAAGGCGCAGCCAATAGCCAATCGCCAGCAGAGCCGACCAGAGCGGCGCAGTCGAGCCGTTCGAGGGCTGCCCCGGCATGAACGCCCACTCGCCGCGCAAAGCCAGGTTGCGGGCATAGGTTTGATGGATCCAGGAATCGTCCAACGGGAAGCCAAGACGGTAATAAAAATGGCTGGCGAACAGATAGGCGCCCAGCGAAAGGATGGACAGTCCCAGGAGCGTCAAAATATCCCGATAATTTAGGCGGGAATCAGGGTTGGATGGCATAGATACGCGCCTCCTCCACCTCACCCAAGTAGCGGAAATTTGGATGCCTGTCCGGCCGAGCATAGAGCGCCGCTAAAGCGTCTGGCAGGCTGCCCTGCTCCAAGATCAAATACCGCCCGCCGTAGCGGCCTGCAAGCTGGAGAACGGTTTGCTCGTCCCCATCCGGGATGGCGACCGCTGGCCGGCCAGAGGCCAGGTAGTATCCCGGCGGATTGGCAAGGATGACGACCGCCTCGACAGGCGCGCCTTGTTTTTCCAGAAACTCCTCAATCTGGCTATACGCAGACGCTTCTCGACCCCAGGCTGGTTCGCCGTTTAACTGGCCGATCACCCGTCCCTGCACGATCAGTGCGGTCAGCAAGGCCGCGATCCCAACCAGGCCGGCCGAGAAGACAGTGAACGCCTGTTTTTCCGGCCAGCCGCGCCGGCGCGCCCCCCAGGCGACGAGACGCTCTAATCCTAGAGGCGCGACCGCCCACCAGAACGGCTGCAACGCTGCGCCCGAATGGAAGAATCCGCCGCGCGCCCCGGCGAAAGGGAAGACCAGGGTCATCACGGCCAGAGTCAATCCCCAGGCCAGAAGAGCCAAACAGGTGCGACTTTCTCTGCGCAACTGCCATACGCCGATCAAAATAAATGGCAGCAAAAAGATATTCCCCTGGACGGCGAAGGCGCTCTCCAAATTCAATCCCAGCGCCCAGAGACGCTCCTTCAGGATTTCAGCCAGACCGGATTGCCACCAGGCCGCAAAAGTCAACTGGCTGGCGGGATAAGCAAAGAGCTGGTTGTAACCCGTCAGCCAGAGGGCGCGACTACCACCTGGCGCAAGAGGCGTGCCGAACACGGCCAAGTTCCGCACCAACCAGGGGGACATGATGAGGAGGTAGCCTGCGAGGGCAAGAGAAACGAGTGATGAGTGATGAGTGATGAGTGATTTTTTATAGACACAGCGCGACGGACGATGAACAATGGATGCCAGAAGAGCAAGTAAAAGCCAGAGTATTCCATCCGCGCGAGATAAGTGCATGAAACCAACGATGACACCTAACGCCAGACTGCCGGCTGCCGACTGCCTCCTGCCGACAAGAAAGAAGAGCGCGCCGAAGAGCATGTAGAGGCTGAAAGTGTCTGTGAGCGGTAGGAACGGGGCGTAATAACCCGAAAAGACCGCCAGGAAACCGGAAATGATGGCTAAATCGCGGCGGGAGGTGATGGAAAAGGCCAGGGCGGAGGTCAGGGGCGGGATCAGCGCGGCAGCCAGGATAAAGGGCAATCGGGCGGCGAACCAGGTCAAATGTCCGGAAAGCGCCGGAACCAGCGCAGCCAGGATCGAAGCCAGCGGCATCCAATAAGCATGGGAGGCATGCGGCAGGCCGGCCGGGTCGTCCAGATAGTTCCATAGATAAGGCTCAGTAAAACCGCGCCCGGCTGCCAGTTGCAGTCCCCCGGCGTAGTAGTAATCCGCGTCCATGTAGCCAGGCACGGACTGGAAGGAAGCGATGGTCCCAGATACAATCAGTCCGATCAGGGCAAGTAGGAGATAGTGCCGCCAGTTCATCGGGTTATGCAATCTCGTCTTCTACCGATCAGGTCTTCGCGAAGCACCCTGTGGGTCGGCGCTCTCAAACCAGGTACGTGGCGGGCGGATCGCCCACCAGCGCACCCAGTAGAGACCAACAAGCAGCAGGCAGGGTAAGGTAAGAACTAGAATGGCCCGCAGCGGCTCGAGAGAAGCAAGTCCTGAGAGGTGGAATATCAACGCCCAAGACCCCGTAAAGATCAGCACGAGCAAGACGCCCGCCAGCCACCGCCTCGGCCGGAACCAACGCTCGGCGCTGACGGCCAGGAAAAGGATCAGGGGCAAGAAGAGAGTGATATACAGGTGCGGGTGGGTCGGAATGCCCAGGAGGGGGGTGACGGCAAGAGTCAGGCTGGCCGTCCAGAGAAAGTGACGGGAGCCCTGCATGCGCAGCGCGCGCCATTCCAAGAAGAGCAGAATGATCAGGATAGCCGTCAAGGCCCAGCCGAGTTTATCGCCGATGGCCGGCCACCATCCGGCGAAGACGGTTC
Source organism: Chloroflexota bacterium (assembly GCA_043823965.1). GTDB lineage: Bacteria > Chloroflexota > Anaerolineae > Anaerolineales > Villigracilaceae > CG2-30-58-95. Next base: position 13,379 of record JBDRTP010000359.1, on the reverse strand, counting down.
CAGGTGTGAAGAAGGTGCTATGCCGGTATTCTGCGATCAGGGCGCGCACGAACGGCAGGAACCAGCCCGGCAAAAAGATGAAGGCGACGACAAGCAGCAGCCCGACAGCCATCAACGCGCCCCACAGGGCGCGCCAGCGACGGTGGTAAACAACCCACCACAACATAAAAAGGGTAAAGACACCGCCTGCAAGCGGCTGGAAAGCGGAGAGGATCATCAGCGCGCCCGCCAGTTCATCTTTTTCAGCGCGCAAGGCCAGAATTGCAGCGGTAATAAACAACGCCGCGTAGATGACCGTGCTGCCGGCGATCAAGGGCATCCAGGCATGAAACCAGAGCAACGCGAACAGGAGAAAGATGGGAAGCAACATGCGGGGCATATTCCAGCCGGTCAAGGATAACGACAGGAACGCAGTCAATACAAGCGCGACCTCCAGCAAGGTCATCCACAAGCCGCGCGCCAGCGCATAATCGCTGACGAGCGCAAAGGGAAAGTAGAAAAGCTCGATACAAAATGGGACGTTCAGCCGGAGAGGATCTTCGCCATCCTTTGCCAGTCGTCCGTAATAGATGATCTGGGCGCGCTGGGTGGCAGGCTCATCGTAGGGACTATTGCCATACTGGAGGAATGTGCGCGCCGCCAGCCAGGGGACGAGAAACTCGGTCTCGCCGGGATTCTGGCGGGCAAAGAGGGTATTGGTCCACACCAGTCCGCCGAGGCTGGCGAGGGCGAGGAAAGCAATGGCGATGATGGAGATGATGGTGAGGTTGCGGGCCATGATGAGATGTATTCTAATGCGAATTGCCAGTTTGTGCTATAATACCGCCAACTTGAGGCAAGAATGACCAGCATCCGCTTCGCCAATAATAACGATAATGATAATCGGCCTCCGGCCGTTGGGCGAAGCCTGCAAGGTTAACGAGCTCTCGAAACCTACCCATCGCCCAACGCATCTGCGGAGGGCGATTTATTTTATGGAAGGGTAAAACTCTAAACACAAAGGCCACCAAGATTCACAAAGTAAAACCTTTATGGATTTGCAATAATCTTTTCCCTTCGCGCACTTTGTGTACTTTGTGTTGAATCGCATGGAGGCAGCATATGTACAAAACTCACACTTGCGGCGAACTACGCGCATCCCACGCCGGTCAGAGCGTGACGCTGGCCGGCTGGGTGCATCGCCGCCGAGACCACGGCGGCGTGGCCTTCCTCGACCTGCGCGACCGCTTCGGCCTCGTGCAAGTGGTCGTCAACCCTGACCTGTCCAAAGAAACCCTCGACCTCGTCGCGGATGTGCGCTTCGAGTGGGTGCTGCAAGTCACCGGTCAGGTGCGGATGCGGCCGGCAGGCATGGTCAACTCGAAGATGGAAACCGGCGAGATCGAGGTCAGCGCGCAACAGGTCAAGGTGCTGAACCCGGCCAAACCGCTGCCTTTCATGGTCAGCAAGGAAGACGAGCCGATTGACGAGAACACCCGTCTCAAGTACCGCTACCTCGACCTGCGCCGCGAGAAGATGCGCCGCAACCTGGAACTGCGCCACCGCACGGTCAAGTTCATCCGAGATTATCTGGACAGCAAGGGCTTCCTCGAAATCGAGACCCCCATCCTGTTCAAGACCACGCCCGAAGGGGCGCGCGACTATCTCGTGCCGTCGCGCCTCCACCCGGGCGAGTTCTACGCTCTGCCGCAGTCGCCGCAGCAACTCAAGCAACTGTTGATGATCGGTGGTATCGAGCGCTACTTCCAAATCGCGCGTTGCTTCCGCGACGAAGACCAGCGCGGCGACCGCCAGCCTGAATTTACGCAACTGGATCTGGAGATGTCTTTCGTCGAGCGCGAAGACGTGATGGCCCTGGCAGAAGACCTGTTCACCAAACTGGTCGCCGAGGTCACGCCGGCCAAGCGTCTGTTCGCCAGTCCCTGGGCCAGGCTGACTTACAAAGAAGCGATGGAACGCTTCGGCAAGGATAACCCCGATCTCCGCTTCGGCCTCGAACTTAAAGACATCACTGACCTGGCGCCTGGCTGCGGCTTCAAGGTTTTCGAGGAGGTGGCTGCCGCGGGCGGGCATGTGCGCGGCATAAACGCCAAAGGTCTGGGTGATTATACGCGCAAGCAGATTGACGAACTGGCCGCCTTCGTCCAGGAACTCGGAGCAAAAGGCCTGGCTTATATTGCTCTCCCAAAGGACGGTGGCCTGAGCTCGTCGAAGGCAGGCGAGATGCGCTCCTCGTTCGCCAAGTTTTTGCCGGAGGAACGGGTAACCTCCATCCTGTCCCGCCTCGAAGCGGAAAACGGCGACCTGCTGCTCTTCGTCGCCGACAAGCCCGCCGTCACTTTCGAGACCCTGGGCCGGCTGCGCGTTTTCCTGGGCGACCGTCTCGGACTGCGCGACCCGAATGTGCTCGGCTTCTGCTGGATCATTGATTTCCCCTTCGTGATGTGGAACGAGGAAGAAAAGCGCTGGGACCCCAGCCATCACCTCTTCACCGCGCCGATGCCGGAGGATATCCCATTGCTCGATACCGCGCCAGGAAATGCGCGCGGACAGCAATATGACCTGGTGCTGAACAACTACGAGGTCGGCGGTGGCTCGATCCGGATACACCAGCGCGAATTACAGGAAAAGGTATTCAAACTAATCGGCCTCGACGCCGAGGTAGCGCGCGAACGCTTCGGCCACATGCTGGAAGCCTTTGAATACGGCACACCGCCGCATGGCGGCATCGCCCCCGGCATTGACCGCATTTGCATGATCCTGGCCGACGAACCCAACATCCGCGAAGTGATCGCCTTCCCAAAAAACCAGGCCGCCCGGGATGTGATGGCGGGGGCGCCGTCACCGGCCGAGCCAGGGCAGTTGAAGGAATTGCACATAGAGATTAGAGATTAGAGGATTAGAGGATTAGAGATTAGTCACTAATCTCTAATCTCCATTCTCTACTCCCTGAGGAGAAACTTATGCAAATCATCCAAGTAAGCGACATCGCGAATTATGTGGATCAAGAAGTCACGGTACGCGGCTGGGTCTACAATCGCACCGACAAGGGCAAACTTGTCTTTCTGCTGGTGCGGGATGGTTCGGGCTTCGTCCAGTGCGTGGCTTTCAAAGGCGATCTGGACGAGGCGCTTTTCGAGCGGCTCATGCGCATCCCGCAGGAATCGGCGGTCGTCATCACCGGCGCGGTGCGCGCGGACAAGCGCGCCCCCGGCATCCCCGGCGGGTACGAGATCGGCGTCAAAAGCGTCGAAATCGTCCAGGAAGCCGCCGAGGATTACCCGATGGCGCTCAAAGAACACGGCGTGGATTTCGCCCTCGATCACCGCCATCTCTGGATTCGTATGCCTTCTCAGTGGGCCATCCTGCGCGTCCGCGCCACGATCATCAGCGCCATGCGCGAGTGGCTGGATAACAATGGCTACATCAACATGGACACGCCCATCCTGACCCCGGCTGCCTGCGAGGGCACAACCACGCTTTTCGAGACCCCGTATTTCGACGAGGGCGTGGCCTATCTGGCGCAGTCCGGCCAGTTGTACAACGAGGCCAACATTTTCGCCTTCAAGAAGGTGTATTGCTTCGGGCCAACCTTCCGCGCCGAAAAATCCAAGACCCGCCGCCATTTGACCGAATTCTGGATGCTCGAGCCGGAGATCGCCTTCTGCGACCTCGATCAGATGATGGAAGTCGAGGAACAATTGGTCACGCACATTGTCAGGCGCGTGCTGAAAGAGCGCCAGCCCGAACTCAAGTCACTGGGCCGCGACACCTCGCTACTGGAAAAGATCGAACCACCCTTCCCCCGCATCTCGTACGACGACGCGATCAAAATGATTGACGAAATCCGCGAAAAAACCGAGGACCCCGAAAAGAAGGAACTACTCAAGATCGAGTGGGGCATGGACTTCGGCTCGCCGCACGAGACCGAACTGACCAATCGTTTTGCAAAGCCGGTCTTCGTTTACGGCTACCCGACTCAGGTAAAGGCCTTTTACATGGAACCCTGGCCCGGTCGCCCGGAGGTCTGCAAGAGCGTGGATCTACTCGCCCCGGAGGGTTACGGCGAGATTATCGGTGGCTCGGAGCGCATCTCGGACCACGGCCTGCTCCTTGCGCGACTGAAACAGCACGGCCTGCCCGAGGAAGCCTTCAAGTGGTATTTGGAATTGCGGCGTTACGGCAGCGTCCCGCACAGCGGATTCGGCATGGGCGTGGAACGCACCGTCACCTGGCTGTGCGGTATCGAGCACATCCGCGAGACGATCCCGTTCCCGAGGACGATCAAACGGGTGTATCCGTAGGGAATGTAGTATAGTGGTAAATCCTTGTTCGCAATCCAACAGGGTTTCTTAAAATCTACCGCGTCTCTAAGTTTTCTCTACCCATGCCCTTGACTTTATGGTATAAGGTAGTAGCCCTGCTGTGTGCGTGATGCTGCGCCCACGGTTTTGAGCCAACACTTACTAAAAGGGTCTTCATCTTTCAGCGATGACGCGATAGGCCTGAGCCAAGGCGAAGTCTCTGGGTCAAGACCCACCTGCGAAAGCAGGTTCAAAACTTTGCAGCACACGGCATGGCGGGGTTCCGTTTAACAACTGAATAGTGGAGAATTAGCGGCTGAGTCTCAAATTATTCACCACAAAGGACACGAAGGTCACTAAGGTGAGTAAATGAGATGACGAGGTGGAGGTTCCCCGGCGCGAGTCGGGCGCTAATTACCCTCACCCGCCCCTCTCTGTCCCCCCATTTCTGAACTTCGAAATGGGGGGATGAAAGGGGGGCGGGTGAAGGTAAGAACATCGGATAGATCAGCGGATGCCTCTAGAGTCCGGCCACGGGCTCTTTTCTCCCTTCCAAAAGAAGCGCGTTGGGCAAGATAACATCTTGCCCCACCGAAAACCGCCTGGAGACAGGTGGGACAAGGCTTGCGCAGTGGTCAGGCGGATTCCGCCTGTTTGGTGTATGGAAGGGCTTGCCGCAATCTTTTTTGCATATTAACAAGGCACGCCCGCGCGTGCCTTGTTTTGTTTTTGGGAGTAGCAATGAGCAAGAATCGGGTTGATGCAGCCGGCAAGAAATCCTATAATCTCCCGCAAATCATGCAGGAGGTTGAAATGGAATTTCACTCGCGTAAACTATCAGAACTTTCGCAAGACTACCAACGCATCGAACAGGCCATCCGTTACATCGAGGCAAATTACACCCGCCAGCCTGAATTGAGCGAAATCGCCGCGCATCTCGGCTTGAGCGAATATCATTTCCAGCGCCTGTTCTCCCGTTGGGCGGGAATCAGCCCCAAACGCTTCCTTCAATTCCTGACCAAAGAAGGCGCCAAGCGGCTGCTTGAAAACTCCGCCGGATTGCTCGAAACGACATATACTGTTGGCCTATCCAGTCCCGGGCGATTGCACGATTTATTCGTCACAACCGAAGCTGTCACACCCGGCGAGTTTAAGGCGCGCGGCAAAGGCCTGCGCATAGGATATGGCTTCCACCCAACGCCATTTGGCGAATGCCTGCTGGCCGTGACCGAGCGCGGCATCTGCCACTTGGGCTTCATCCTGACCAGCCGCGCAGACGCCCTCGCTGCATTGCAAGCAGACTGGCAAGATGCCAATTTGCATGAAGATGAGACAGAAACCGCGCTGCTGATTGAAACAATTTTTGCCCCGCCTCGCCAGCCGGGTTCTCCGTTCCGGCTCTTCTTGCGAGGGACAAATTTCCAAATCAAGGCATGGGAGGCGCTGCTGCACATCCCGCCCGGCCACGCCGCCACTTATCAGTTAATCGCCACAGCCATTGGGTGCAGCGGCGCAAGCCGCGCGGTCGGCAGCGCGCTGGCCTGCAATCCGCTTGCCTTTCTTATTCCCTGTCACCGCGTCATCCGCAAGCTGGGTGATTTCGGCAATTATCGCTATGGCGCGGCGCGCAAGAAAGCGCTGCTGGGCTGGGAATATGCACGCACTACTGCCGAGGCAGAATCTTCAAGCTGGAGCTATGGATGAGACTTCGCATCTGGATTGCCCTGCTCGCCATCTACCTTATCTGGGGCTCGACTTATCTCGCCATCCGTTACGCGGTCGAGAGCATCCCACCGTTCCTGATGGCCGGGACGCGCTTCCTCACCGCCGGGATCGTCCTTTACACCTGGCGGCGTCTGGCCGGTGACCCCGCGCCGACCGCGCGCCAGTGGCGCTCGACGGCCATCATCGGCCTTTTATTGCTTCTCGGCGGCAACGGATTAGTCTCATGGGCCGAGCAGACCGTCCCCTCCGGCATCGCCGCGCTGCTGATTGGCACCATCCCGCTGTGGATGGTGTTGACAGAATCCATCCGCCGCGGCGGGGTGAAACCCGGTCTATCCGCCGTTCTCGGCCTAATCACCGGCTTCAGCGGCATCCTCGTGCTCATCTGGCCGCTGCTGATGCGCAGCAGCACCTACTCGGCAGGCACTTCCGAACATCTCAATCCGCTCGGTGTCGTTGCGCTGTTGTTCGCCGCTTTTTCATGGGCCGTCGGCTCGGTTTACAGCAAATCCGCCGAGCTGCCGCCAGGCTCACTGATGACCACGGCCGCCGAAATGCTGACCGGCAGCCTGGGGCTGTACTTCATCGGCGCGCTGCTTGGCGAATGGAATATGCTCGATTTTGCCACAATCACGGCACGTTCCTGGCTGGGGCTGGCCTACCTGACCGTCCTCGGCTCGTTGGTCGGCTTCGTCGCTTACGCCTGGCTGCTGCGCCACGCCCCGATTTCACTGGTCGCCACGTATGCCTACGTCAACCCGCTGGTCGCCATCCTGCTCGGCAGCCTGCTGGCGCAGGAGTCGTTTTCAGCGCGTATCCTCCTCGCTGCGCTCATCATCATCGGCTCGGTGGTGCTGATCAATTATTCGCGGCAGGCTAAAGTCGGGAGGCGTGTCGCCGCGTCCGCCGAAGGCCTACTCGTCAAGGAGCAGTAAGAGAGTGTTTTGAAATTCGGATTCACCGGAGACACTTGCACCTGCTGCAAGTGCAGGTGTAAACAGTGATGAACAAAGATTCTTGGCAAAAATTCAAAAGGAGAAACAAAATGGACAAAAAAGAATTACTCGCGCGTGTCAAGGAAGATGGCGTCAAGTTCATCTCCTTCCAGTTCAGCGACGTGACCGGCGCGGTCAAGAGCGTGGACGCGCCGATCAGCCGCCTGGAAACCGCCCTCGACGACGGCATCTGGTTCGACGGCTCGTCGGTGGAGGGTTTTGCCCGCATCCAGGAATCAGATATGCGCCTGGTGATTGACCCTACCACTTACGCCGTCCTGCCGTGGTCGCCCGCGGACTCCCGGCGGTCGCGCGTTTTCTGCGACATCTACACGCCCGACGGCACACCCTTTGAGGGCGACCCGCGCGGCACCCTTAAACAGATGCTTGCTAAGGTAGCCGAGCGCGGTTGGACGTACAACGTCGGCCCGGAGCCGGAGTTCTTCCTGTTCAAACGCAACGGCGGCGAGAGAGTTCATCCCGTCCCGCATGACATAGGCGGATATTTCGACTTTTCGGCTGACGACGAGGCCGTGCGCGTCCGTACCGAGTTGATGGACGCCCTGAGCAGGATGGGGCTGGACGTGGAAGTCGGCCATCACGAGGTCGCCCGCGGCCAGCACGAAATTGACTTCCGCTTCGACGACGCCCTGCGCACCGCTGACAAAGTTCTGACGCTCAAGTACACCGTCAAAGCCATCGCCGCACAGCACGGGCTGGTCGCCTCGTTCATGCCCAAGCCGATCTTTGGCATCAACGGTTCTGGTATGCACTGTCACCAGTCACTGTTCGATGAAAAAGGAAATAATCTGTTCTTCGATCCCCAGGACGATTATCACCTGTCAAAGCTGGCCTACTCTTTCATTGCCGGACAACTGGCCCATGCCCGCGCCATGTCTGCAGTCGTCGCCCCGACGGTCAACTCGTACAAGCGGCTGGTTTCCGGATATGAAGCGCCGGTCTATATCGGCTGGGCGCAAATCAACCGCTCGGCGTTGATTCGCATCCCGCGCTACACCGATGGCCGCGACAAGGCTGCGCGTGCCGAGCTGCGCTTCCCGGACCCGTCGGCCAATCCGTATCTGGCATTCACCGTCATGCTCGCCGCGGCATTGGATGGTATTGACAAGGGAATGACGCCGCCCAAACCGCTCAACAATGTCAACGTCTATCATCTTACCGAGGAGGATCGAAAGCGGCTGAAGGTCCCATCCCTGCCCGGCTCATTGTCCGAGGCGCTGCGCGAACTGGCAGCCGATAATGTGCTCCAGGAGGCGCTTGGCCCGATCACTTATGAAGCCTTTACCCGCGCCAAGTGGGCGGAAGTGGAAGAATCGCGCACCCACGTCACGGATTGGGAAATAGAGAGGTATTTGGAAGTGGCGTAGGAAAGCGATAAATTTGGTAACCTCAGGTAACCTCAAAGACCTGACATGTCTCCGCGAAAGCCTTGCGTTCGGAGTCCCATGTCCACGCGAGCGTCACGGTTGACAGCGGCGCGGGTGAGACATGTCAGGTCTGCCTCATCAAGAGTAAAATACATCCATGTCCACCAACCCAATCCCGCTTGCGTTTGGAAATTTCTACCACATCTTCAATCGCGGTAACAACCGCGAGAATGTTTTCATTCAAGAACGGAATTATGCCTATTTCATGGAGTTGTGGTGGAAACACACCTTTCAAGTCGCGGAGACTTACGCGTATTGTCTTTTGAGAAATCATTTCCATGCGGTGGTTTATGTAAAGGATAAAGAAGACCTGACAGGTTTAAAACTCAAAGAACCAAGCCAATATTTTGCGAATTGTTTTAATGCCTATACACGCGGAGTCAACAACGCGACAGGAAGAATAGGCGCACTATTTGAGAGACCCTTTGAGCGGATTCCAGTAACAGACGAACCTTATCTCATGCGTTTGGTCGTGTATGTCCACCAGAATCCACAAAAGCATAAGTTTGTGGAAGATTTTCGTGATTGGGATTATTCGTCATACCATGAATTGATTGGCAATGTTCCCACTCGTTTACAAAGAGACAAGATGATGGAACTGTTTGGAAGCAGGGAAGATTTTATAAGAATTCATCAAGAGATACAGCCACTGGAAAATCTTGATGATGAAGAGTAGGGTTAAGACCTGACATGTCTCCGCGAAAGTCTTGCGTTCGGAGTCCCGTTTCCACGCAATCGTTCTGGTTAACAACGGCGCGGATGAGACATGTCAGGTCTGGCGGCTGAGTTTTTGATTGCCGATGGGGGGGCGAAAGAGTGCGTGCTATAATCATTGAATATAAAGACCTGTGCCTATGCCACTGACACCACGAGCCATCCTGTTCAACCCAATCGTGCAAACTGACCTGCAACAGGCGTGGGCAGATTCCAACCCTGGGGCAACTGGTGGACACGAGGAAGGTGGTTTCGTTATCAAAGACCAGGATGGCAACTTAAGTGTCATTCGCTGGCCGCAGGGATTGCAGGATGTGATTGGTGTCCCGCCGCACGCCAATTGCAGAGTGGATGAATTAGAGATCGTCGCAACATTTCATACGCATCCAAATACGGGCAGTGATTATCTGCAAGAGCCAAGCGAGACTGACAAGCGTGCTGTCCGCGACGACCCTGATTTGAAAGCGAGCGAATACGCAGGCGAATTTGTAATCTCACAAGCAATCATTTATCTGGTGACGCCTGCTGGACAAGTGCGCGAAATGGATGATACGCAGGCTGTGTTTACAGAGTAAGGAGTTTACCGATGGCTACTCTTTCTGCTGACGTACTTCAAGATGATATGGCTGTTGCTGTCGCTCGCGTGATGGCAACAGCAAACAAACGCGCCCGCGAACTCGGCGTGGACATCGTTCAAAGTCTAATCACCATTACACAACATTTCGATAACGGCCCGCTTTGGCGGATCAATTACGGCCCCAAAGATTATGTCGCGCGGCGCGGCGGGGACTTGATGATTGAGGTCAGCGCGGAAGATATGAAGATCAAGCAAGTTTTGCGCGGGCAGTAGGCCAAGTAGGGCAGAGAGAAAAGCCTATGAAGAAGAAAACAACTGAATTGAATGATGAATTACGTCCTGAATATGACATGAAGTCCCTGCTCAAAGGCGGGGTGCGCGGCAAATATGTCCAACACTACCGCACGGGGACGAATCTCGTCCTTTTGGAGCCTGATGTCGCCGAGGCGTTTCCCGATGAAAAAGCTGTGAATGAAGCCTTGCGATTGGTGATGAAGTTGACAAAGGTACAGAAAGGCGCAGGCCAGAGCGCGAGGCAGTGACCCCCTCCGTCCTGCGGACACCTCCCTCAAATCCGCGTTGAAATTTTATTTGGACAATTTATGCTTACTTGCGGATTTTGGAGAGGACGGGTGGCGGCGGAGTTTTTGATTGCCGCTGGGGGTGGCGAGGAGGGAGCGCGTGCCCGTGTCAGAATAATATCATTTCACATTTGGTACTAAATACCGAAACATCACTTTAGTGTGTAGGCAGGCACTCTGCCTCATTTGATATCGACAAGTTTTCAACCAAAGGTGCGAATAGATATGTCTTATCCAATCCTGGAACATGACCTCACTTCAGAAGCAAAGATTGAACCATCTCGGGTGATTAAACCACGAGATGTGCCTGAACGCTGTGTTATTTGTTTCTTCAAAGAGGTCATAGAGAAGGTCGTTTCCGAACAGCAGGCCAAGATAATAGTGGAAAATCATTGGGAAGATGGCCCACACTCGATCTATGAGCTGGAGTACCTGGGTAGCCGAGTCGCATTCTTCCATCCTGGGGTGGGTGCAGCCTTAGCAGTTGGACTATTGGAGGAAGCCATTGCCTTTGGTTGTCGGAAATTTATTGTGTGCTGAGGCTGTGGTGTTTTAGAAAAAGACATTGCTGTGGGTAGGTTGATTGTCGTTTCAGGAGCAGTGAGAGATGAGGGGGTATCCTATCATTACCTGCCTCCAGGACGGGAAGTGAAGGCTCATGAAACGGGGATGAAAGCACTGGAGGCTACGCTCGCACGGAGAGAGGTTCCCTATCAAAGAGGAAAGACATGGACAACAGATGCACCATATCGGGAAACACAGGCGATGATTACTGCACGGCGAACGGAAGGCTGTATTGCTGTTGAGATGGAGGCCACAGGCTTAATGGCGGTATCAGAGTATCGCGGGGTCATATTGGGGCAGGTATTGTATGCTGGGGATGATCTGAGCGGAAATGAATGGGACAATCGTGGTTGGCAATCTCGTGCAGAGGTAAGAGAGAGTTTATTCTGGTTATCTGTAGAAGCCTGTCTGAGTTTGTAATCCGGTTCGTTGAAATGGCTATAAACCAGAGACCAGTCTCCTCACGGATCTGGTCTCTTTGCTTTCCTATCAATTTACACTCTCTCGCCTTTGAATTGAGTTTCGTAGAGTTGGGCATATAAACCGCCCAATTCAAGGAGTTCCTCATGCGTGCCGCGTTCGAGGATGCGGCCTCTGTCGAGGACGAGGATTTGGTCGGCGGCGAGGATGGTGCTCAGGCGGTGGGCGATGACGATGGACGTGCGGCCTGCCATGACGCGCTTGAGGGCGTCTTGAATGAGGGCTTCGGATTCGCTGTCGAGACTGCTGGTGGCCTCATCGAGTACGAGAATCCGAGGGTCTTTGAGGATGACACGGGCGAGGGCGATGCGCTGTTTTTCGCCGCCGCTCAGGCGATAGCCGCGCTCGCCAACAATCGTGTCGTAGCCATCGTGCAGGTCTATGATGAAGTTGTGGATGTTGGCCGCTTTGGCCGCCGCTTCGATCTCGGGTTGCGTTGCGTCGGGTTTGGCGTAGATCAGGTTCGTGCGGATGGTATCGTGGAAGAGATAGTTTTCCTGCGTGACCATGCCGATCTGCGCGGAGAGCGAGGCAAGGGTGACGGCGCGCAGGTCGTGGCCGTCTATCAGGATGCGGCCGTCGGTGGGGTCATAGAGGCGCGGGATGAGATATGTCAGGGTGGTTTTGCCCGCGCCTGAGGGGCCGACCAGCGCGATCAACTGTCCCGACGCGGCCTTAAAGGAGATTTCCTCCAAAGCGACCTCGCGTGCCTGGGAGACCGCGTCAGCCGTCCCTGAGCCTGATACGGTTTCTTCATCCTTTTTCTTCCCGTTGCCTTTATCCGTTAAAGACAATACCGCGCCGACGTCTTCCATCTTCCCATAGCGTTTGACTTCGCTGAGGAGTTTTGAATCGTCCACTTTGTAATTGAAGGTGACATTATCAAAGATGAGTTCGCCTTTTGAATCGGCGAGCGCGAGCGCATCAGGCTGTTCGATAATATCCTGCGGCAGGTCAATGACTTCGAAGACGCGCTCGAAACTGACCATGCTGGTGCTGAACTCGACCGGCGCGCCCGCCAGACCTTGAAGCGTTCCGTAGAGCTGACCGAGATACGAACCGAAGGCGACGATGGTGCCGATGGTGAAGGCGCCCTGGATGCCTGGATTGAGCGAAGTCGAAATCACGTAGTAACCGCCGAGGCCGTAGACGAGCGCCGTGCCGACCGCGCTGACGAGGCCCATGATGACGAAAAAGGTCGAGCCGACCACGGCGCGGCGGATGCCCATATCGCGCACGCCCGCGGCGCGCTGACGGAAGCGGGTCTCCTCCTCGAGGGCGCGGCCAAAGAGTTTGACGAGCAGCGCGCCGCCGATGTTGAGGGTCTCGTTCATGTGGGCGTTCATCTGAGCGTTGAGTTCCATGGCCTGGCGGGCGATGTCGCGCAGGACGTTGCCGAGCCTGCGGGCGACAAGGATAAAAAGCGGCAGGATGAGCACGCTGACGAGCGTCAGTTTCCATTGCAGGGTCAGCATGACGGCCAGCAGAGCGACCGTCTGGATGAGGTTGGTAATGATATCCACGATGGTGTTGGAGATGGCGTTCTGCGCGCCGACCACGTCGTTGTTGAGGCGGCTCATCAACTCACCCGATTTTGTGTTCGTGAAAAATCGAAGCGACATGCGCTGGAGGCGGGCGAAGAGGGCGGAGCGCAGGTCGTAGATGACGCCCTCGCCGACGGTGGAGTTGAGCCGTCGCTGGATGACGCGGATGCCGCCTTCGAGGGCGGGGATGAAGAGCAACGCCACGCCGAGCCAGATGAGGCGGGTCACGTCTTTGGACGGGATGACCACGTCTATCATGTTGCGGAAGATGAGCGGGGTGAGCAGGGAGAGTCCCGTGCTGAGCAGGATGGTCACCAACATCCCGCCGATTTGATTCCAGTAAGGGCGCGCGTAGGCGAGCACGCGCAGGAGCAGTTCACGCGTGACTTTGGGTTTTTGGTCGCCTGAGCGCATGTATGCAAACCAGCCGTATCTGTGCATTTGTTT
>JBDRTP010000358.1:0-3107 GCA_043823965.1 Chloroflexota bacterium | reverse complement strand
CAAAGAACGAGTGCAGGCGAGCGCTGACGAGCGCGCCGAAGGCCTACTCGGGAAATACCTGTTGTTCGCTTTTCCTTGACAAAAAAATCCGCGTTTTTCCGCGTTTATCCGCGTCCAACTCCTAACCCGGACGAGCCGGACCTACAAAGGATTTAACCACGAAGTACACGAAGGTGCACAAAGGAAAACCTAAAAAACCTTCGTGTTCCTTTGTGCCCTTTGTGGTGAAAATTCTCGCACAAAAAACAAGAATTCCATTGATAAAGTACTAAAGTGTCAGGTGGCTAGAATACTCGCTACGGTCATATTTTGCAGGTATCATCTCAATAAACCGGGGCAGAAGGTGACAGTCACCTGGCACAAGAACAGGTGACTGTCACCTTAGTAGCTCACGATTTCGGAGTGAAAGAAAAGTGACTATGCTAAAGTGAAAGAATTGTGACATAATTAGCCCGTTTACTTTTACTTCCACCTATCAATTACCTGGAGGAACAATGCTTAAAATAACAGACGAAGAAGCCCTGGAATATCATCGTTTGAAGGGTAAACCGGGCAAAATATCAGTTGTCCCGACCAAGCCGATGGACACCCAACGCGACTTGAGCCTGGCCTATTCTCCCGGCGTGGCGGTGCCGGTGCTTGAAATCGAAAAAGACCCGGAAATGGCCTACGAGTACACCTCGAAGGGCAACCTGGTGGCAGTCATCTCGAACGGCACGGCCATCCTTGGCCTGGGCGACCGCGGCGCGCTGGCATCCAAACCTGTTATGGAAGGCAAGGGCGTGCTTTTCAAGAAGTTTGCGGATATTGACGTTTTCGATATCGAAGTGGACAGTCATGATCCCGACGAAATCATCACTGTGGTGAAAGCCATCGCGCCCACTTTTGGCGGCATCAACCTGGAAGATATCAAAGCGCCAGAGTGTTTCTACATCGAAGAGACCCTCAAAGGCATGCTCGACATCCCCGTCTTTCATGACGACCAGCACGGCACGGCGATCATCTCCGCCGCGGCCCTTGCCAACAGCCTGGAGATCGTCGGCAAGCGCTTCGACGAGATCCGCATGGTCATCTCCGGGGCAGGCGCTTCGGCCATCTCCTGCGCCGAGCTTGCCATCCGCTGGGGCGTCAAGCGCGAGCACATCATGCTGGCCGATAGCAAAGGCGTGGTCTACAAAGGCCGGACAGAAGGAATGAATAAGTACAAGGAACGCTTCGCCATCGAGACCGACGCCCGCACCCTGGCCGACGCCATGCGCGGCTGCGACGTGTTCTACGGCCTTTCCATTGCCAACGTGCTTTCCCCCGAAGTCGTCAAGACGATGGCCGAGCGCCCGATCATCTTTGCGATGGCCAATCCCGATCCCGAAATCAGGCCCGAACTGGCGCGCGAGGCGCGTCCCGACGCAATCATCGCCACTGGTCGCTCCGACTACGCCAATCAGGTCAACAACGTGCTCGGCTTCCCGTTCATCTTCCGCGGCGCGCTGGACGTGCGCGCCAGGGCGATCAACGAGGAGATGAAGGTTGCCGCATCCCATGCCCTGGCCGACCTTGCAAAAGAAGACGTGCCAGATAGCGTCTTGCGCGCCTATGGCGTGGAGGCTCTGAAATTCGGCCCAGACTACATCATCCCCAAGCCGCTCGACCCGCGCGTCATCCTGTGGGAATCGCCGGCGGTTGCTAAAGCTGCGATGGAGTCTGGGGTGGCCCGCAAGAAAGTTGATCTGGATGAGTACCGCCAGCAATTGGCTTACCGGCTGGGCAAGGGTGAGCGCGTGCGCTACTTTATCATGAACAAGGCCAGGTCTGCCAGGCCGCTCAAACGCATTGTCTTCGCCGAGGGTGAGGAGGCCAAGATCATCCGCGCCGCAACGCAGATAGTGGACGAGGAGATCGCCACCCCGATCCTGATCGGCCGCCCGGATGTTATCCTGAAAAAAGCTGCTGAACTCGGCATGACCTGCTGCGCGGAGATCGTTGACCCGGCCAATTTCCCGAAGATTGATGCGTACGCCAGGGCCTATCATGAACTGCGCGAACGCAAAGGCATCACCTCGGCACATGCTTATAAGCGCGTGCGTGAGCCGAATGTCTTCGGCCCGATGATGGTCAAGATGGGCGATGCAGACGCTTTTGTCTCCGGCCTGACCTACGAATACCCGGATGTCATCCGACCGGCGTTGCAGATCCATCACACTCGCTCCGACGCGAACCTGGTGACGGGTGTGTACATCATGATCGTGGAGGACCGCGTCTTCCTGTTTACGGATGCAACCGTCAACATTGACCCGTCCTCGGAAGACCTGGCCGAGATCGCCGGCCGCGCCGCCGAATTTGCCAGGCAGCTCGAACTCGAGCCGCGTGTGGCTTTTCTCTCCTTCTCCAACTTTGGCTCTACGCCCCATCCGTACCAGGAGAAGGTCGCCAGGGCCGTTGAGCTCTTCAAGGGGCGCTACCCGGGCATCCGCGCGGACGGCGAGATGCAGGCCGATACAGCCGTGGTGCCCGAGATTGTTCGCGAGCGTTATCCGTTCAGCGCGGTCAAGGATGCCAACGTGCTGGTATTCCCCTCGCTCGAATCGGCCAACATCGCTTACAAGCTGCTCGCCCGCCTGGGCAACGCCAAGGCGATTGGCCCGATCCTGCTTGGGATGGGCGCGCCCGTTCACGTCCTGCAGACCGGCGACGAGGTGAACGACATCCTCCAGGTGGCAGCGGTGGCAGCCATGGACGCCATCCAACGCAAGTAGCCATTGCAGGATCCTCTGCGGGAAGATTTCCATTTTATGCTACAATAAACCTATACCCAACCTGCCTCCCTTTGAATCGCCCACACTGCGAGTGCATAAACGCCAGCGTTTCTGGCAGATTCTAGCGCCGATGATGCTGGTGATCCTGCTTGCTCTTGTTGCAGGAGGCTTCACCCTGGCGGCCGAGGCGGGGCAAACCCGACCTGGGGCTGATGTCGCCGTTATCTGGCTGATCGCGCCGCTGATGCTCTTCGCCCTGCTTTGCCTGGTCGTGCTGGGAGCTTTGATCTACGCCATTGCCCGCCTGACAAAGATTACACCGCGCTACACCCTCCAGGCCCAAAACTTCGTTTT
>JBDRTP010000357.1:0-11201 GCA_043823965.1 Chloroflexota bacterium | reverse complement strand
GGCCTTCGGTGGAGACGGCTATGGCTGAAGTTTGCCAGCCGTTACGCCCGAGTAGGCCTGCCTGCCGCGCCAGCGGCGCAGGCAGGCCTTCGGCAGTCAAGGATGGCTTCGTGGTTCAGTCCTCTGGCGGACAATCTCGAACATCAATATTACCCCCGCGATGGCGGCATTCAATGATTCTGCGCCGCCAGGCATGGGAATACGAACTTGCCGATTTGCCAACTTGCGCGCTTCTTGACTCGCCCCTTCTGTCTCTCCACCGACGATTAATGCCAGCGGGGCGCGGAAATCGGTCTCCCAACAAGAGCAGCCATTCATGTCAGCCAGGAATACTTTCAGTTTCGCTGAATCGCTGATTCGCCGAATCTCCTCCCACGAAAGGGATATAATCGGCAGCCTGAAATGCGCCCCCATGCCGGCGCGCACCACTTTCGGCGCAAAGGCATCCATTGTCTCAGGAGGCAGGAAAACAGCCTGGACTCCCGCGGCGGCAGCCGTCCGCAAGAGGCTGCCGAGGTTGCCCGGGTCGCGGATTTGGTCGGGGATGAGAACAAAGTCGAGAGTCGAGAGTCGAAAGTCAGGAGCAGGGAGGTCGAGGACAGCCAGGATGCCTTGCGAGTTTTCGGTTTCGGAGATGGCTTGCATCAGGTTTTCAGAGACCGGCTCGAGGTCCACACCCGCCGCGGTTAGTTTGTCCACCAGTTCATGACCGCGCGGCGTCAGTACCGGCGAATAGAGCGCAAAGCGGAACGGCCAATCGGCGGCCAGTGCTTCCTCCACCAGCCGCACGCCCTCGGCGACGAAGGCCCCCGTTTCGCGACGTTCTTTTGGTCCGCCCAGCAGCCCGCGCACAAGTTTGAGCTTAGGATTTTGCGTTGAAGTGATCATGCCATGTTTTCGAAAAAACGGCGACCTTTGCCTGGTCATATAACACCAACCGGACGAGGCTGATACTCGAATCAGGCTTTTCCCCGAAATATGCCTGGATGGATTTCAGAATGACTTGGGCGGCGCGCTCCTTGGGGAAACCGAAGATGCCGGTGGAGATGGCCGGCAATGCGAGGGACGATAGCCCCAATTCGTCTGCCACGCGCAGCGAGCCGCTCACCGCGGCGGCCAGTTTGGCATCCTCGTCCCCGTCGCCCCAAACCGGGCCGACGGCGTGGATGATGTAGCGGCAGGGCAGGTTGCCGCTGGAGGTATAAGCAGGTTCCTCGTGGGTCACTGTTCCATGCTTACGCACCCACTCATCGCTTTCCTGCTGAATGACCTCCCCGCCGCGGCGAATGAGAGCCCCCGCCACCCCCGCGCCGTGCTGGAGGTACTCGTTGGCGGCGTTGACGATGGCATCCACCGTCTCGGCGGTGATGTCGCCCCGGGCGATTTGCAGAGTTTGACCGGAGGGGAGGGTGGCCTCTGTAAGAATCAACCGTTATCCTTACGTCTTGTCACTGTTATCCAACTATCATCAAAGTTCAAGGTTTTCAAGATGTGTTCTTTATCCAGTTTAGGCGGAGGTTTAACTTTTATCAATAGACAATCTTGTGGAACTCTCTCGATGATCGTGAATTGCGAGCCGTGTGGTTGCCAAGTGAAACGATGCGCGCCGGTCGCTTTTTCAAACGCCTCCAGATTCCCCCGTTCATTCCTCGACCATGTGTATTGGTCAATTGGATAAAGAACCGTCTCAAATTCAAAAACTGCCAACTCTATCAGGTCATACGACTTGATCAAAACCACAGTGCGCAGATGAGAAAACCTGGATCGGATAGATTCAACGCGTGCATTCCAGATACTTAAAACATCAATGCCTATTTCTTGCGGGTCAGCATTGAGTTCCATCTGCTCATACGAGTAAGCAGGAGAATTGCGCCCTGAGATCAGTCGCACGATATTTGCTTGATGAGGGCGTGGATTCTTGACAGTCTTTGCGCCCCAGGCGCAGACACCCAGAGTAACATCGTCGAGCCCAACATTCGATGGTTTCCATGTTGCGCCAATACCTTTTGCAAAAATCTGCTCCCACTCCGGCCCTGCAAGGTCGGCAGTACTTTTCGTCGCAAGGAGGTAAACAATTTCCTTGCCGAGTATATAACCGAAATCTGGCGAAAATTGATTTAGTGGGAAGGGGGGCTTGATTTTATCAACCGTTCGTAGGCGAGGGATTTTTATTTCAGACATGATTTCCTCTACTGTGATTGTTTTGAGGATTTACCATCAAGCAATCTCAATTGCCGTGGCTTTGAAATTTCGTATCTGATCTTGTTTGTGCTGATATTCTCTGTTGCTAAAAAGTCATCGAAGTGAACCAAGGCATTCTCAAACCAGTCAAAATCCAATCTTTTATTATCTGTTGTCGAACTGGCTGTTTTCAATAATTCACCCATAAAATACAGAAACAGCTTATTGCCATTACTGTGTGAATTTTTGATCTGCGGTGTCATCACTCGCTGCAAGATTTCTGTTGGCGACGTTGATAGTGGTTCCTGATGGACAACTCTTTTCTCACAGATCAAAACCAAATCCATATCCAGTGACTGTTTGTTTCGTATATGAGGATTGACTTTATATTCACTCAACACAGGAAAAGAATCGATAACACGAAAACCGCTTTTGATTATAGCCATCAAAACCGTCCACCACGCCTCCCTTTTTGTGTGGTGGAACGTGAATACTAATTTCCCCTCATTCTTCAAGACCCTCCAACATTCCCTAAATACGGCTGTTAGCAGGTTTTGATACTTTTCTTTCCCTTTGTCCATCCCGTCATTGACAATCGCCTCTTGTTGGGTAGGAACATTCTCTGTTGTGAAAAAGGGGTGGTCAACGAGGCATCTCAACCACACATAAAAAAAATTTGAGAGTTCAGAATAATGAATATTATCAAAGTAAGGTGGATCAGTTATGACGAAGTCAACCGCTTGATCGGGGATTGAAGGCAAATGCGAAGAGTCTTTGCATAGCAAGAAAGTTCCTCTCGGTGTAACTTTCAGTTCATCGAAAGAATTCACGAACTGGGCTGAGATTTTTTCGCCCTTGGTAACCACTGTTTGAACTGTCCCCGCCAGATCCTTAAATCTATCAAATGGGGCTTGACAATAACGCTTCGCCTGAACATAACGCTGATAGCAATTGACAAATGTGCCTGCTCCTTCTCGTCCTGTACCCCAAACCATATTCTCTACAGGTGTTGTCGTCAAAGGCAATGCGTGGTAGTTGAAAAGATGATGCAACTTTCGATGAGGGTAATTGTACGGCGTCATCATATTGTTGTACTCAAGTGAATTAGAAAACACCGTGATGAGCGCATTTCGATATTCTTCTTCAGGAATGGCTTGAATACCCTCAAGTAAGTAGTTAAATGCAAGTAATTGCCGAGCATTAAACACATCGTAGTAGTGTTGATAATTGTGCAGCCTCCACCGGACAGATGACGCGCCTTCCAGTATCCTTTGACGTGGATAAATCAGCTTTTCCTTGTACTCGAAAAATGTCCTTTCAACATGATCAATATTTTCCAGATCGATGGCATCCGGCGATCTGTAAAGCCTTTCTTTGCAATTATCACACCAATATTCTATTGCTATTAATCGTTCACGTAACTTTTGATCCGAATTGAGAGTTTGAAGTAGTTGAATATGCTCTCGACCGCATTGAGAGCAGGTATAGTAACCCTGATCGTAGGTTCCTGATCGCGGGTTAAAGTTGTGATTACAGGACTGACAAGTGCAATCCCCCTCGCCATGCCAACCATTCAAAGCAAAGCATTGAGGGCAAAAAGTCGTTGCGGGATTGAATCGAGACGGCAGTTTATTTCGGCTTAAGCCTTCATTGAGTAAGGTGCGTTTGAACAAATACGTGTTTTCCCCACAATACGGGCATTTAACATATCGCACCCAAAATACATAGAGACCATCGGACAGAGAGTTGCAGCGAATACAGTGTGTCCGATACATAGATTTAATTCTTTCGCCAACGGTGCTTTCAAGTTGGCAAAAATAACGATCTAGTTTATCAAGATCTATTGGCTTAAGCGTTTCCCTCACAATCCAATAGGATACCGGGTTAAGATCGCAACCAATCACTTTTGCGCCTAAGCGACTTGCCTCCACCAAAGTCGTGCCCCCTCCCATGAAAGGATCAAAAATCACAGCGTTTTCTAGATTGTGGCCCTTGAAATAGTCACTCAAAATGGAGATAGAACCGTCAGCGTCAGAAAGAAAAAGGCCTTTATCTGAATTGGTCGCCAGAAGAATAATGGAGCGAAACAATGCTCCAGGACGACGCGCCCACCACTTGTGCAAAGAATAAACGGGACGATAATATTGCCGCTTTCCTGCCTCGTCCTGGGCTAGCTGGCTGATGATATCTTCTGAGTAAGAGTCAATAAATCTTAGATTCTGCATAACATAACATGAAGTCTAGAAAGGTAAAAAAACTATTACGGCGTAGATACGAGTATTGTACCTCACGTACGCGAAACCAACGATACAAAAAACACGGGATGATCGAAGCCATCCCGTGTTACCAGTCAGCTTTAGACAGTCACGCCTTGTTTGCTTGTGCCACCACCGCGGTAAACGCCTGCGGGTCGCGCACCGCGATATCGGCCAACATCTTGCGGTTGAGGCTGATATCCGCCTTTTTCAAGGCCGCGATCAACCGGCTGTAGGTGGTGCCGTTCAGCCGGGCTGCGGCGTTGATGCGGGCGATCCAAAGTTTGCGCAAGTCGCGCCGGCGCAAGCGGCGGTCGCGCGTGGCGTACCACATGCTCTTCAGCATCGCCTCGTTGGCGCGCCGGAAGAGCAGGTGTTTCGAACCACGCTGACCCTTGGTGTACTTTAATACTTTCTTATGACGGCGGTAGCCGTAGGGGCCACCCTTTACACGAGCCATGCTTTACCTCCTGCGAACCCTCGGGCGTCGGCCTACAGACGAATCATTGTGCGCCTGTATTGCCAGTTGTGTACACCCGGTAGCCGCAATAAATACGGATACGAACGCCTCATCAGGCACGACACATCCTCCCCGTTAGGGGATGTCGCGCCCCTACTTGAGGTTTGGCGCTAAGCGCCGGACGCGCTTGATGATGCCCCGTCCTTTAACGGAGACCATTTCAGCAAACAAGGCCTTGACGCGCTTGGATGTCTTTCGACGCAGGTGAGCCTTACCGCCTTTGGTGCGCACGAGCTTGCCGGACCCGGTCATGCGGAATCGTTTAGAGGTCGCTTTATGGGTCTTCAGCTTGTACTTGCCTTCTTTTTTCTTGCGCGGCACAGCAATTACTCCTCTCACAAAAATTCCGCCGAGTAGGCCTTCGGCGGGTTTGACCCCGCGGTTAGTTCACGATCTCAGCAGACTTCTCTTCAGCGCTCTCTTTAGGGATGGGTTTCTTTTTCCCTCGAGAGGGGACGAGCATCATGGACATTCCCCGGCCCTCGATAGCGGGCGCCTGTTCCACTGTACTCACTTCAGCGAGTTCCTGGGCAATCTCTCTCAAATCTTCCAGAGCCAATTCGGGATACGTGATTTCACGTCCCCGGAAGCGGATCGTCACCCGCACCTTCATCCCGTGCTCCAACCAGCGGCGGGCATCGTCCACTTTGTACATGCGGTGTGCATTGTTGGTCTTGGGGCGGAGACGGATTTCCTTAACCTCGATCTTGGTCTGTTGCTTGCGAGCCTCGCGTTCCTTCTTTGTTCGCTCGTAGAGGAACTTGCCAAAGTCCATCACACGACATACGGGCGGGGCGGAGTTGGGGGCAACTTCCACCAAGTCGAGTTCCGCATCGCGGGCGATTTGCAGGGCCTGCTTGATGGACACAACGCCAGTGTTCTCCGCGTTGGGGCCGATCAAACGAACTTCTGGAACCCGAATGGACTCATTTACTCTAAATTCATTTGCGCTGATAAGTCTCTCCTTTTCTATAATAGAAGTCCAGCCAAGGGGCTGGCTTTTGCGGGCTGATGATACCATAGGTCTGCTTGAATCGTCAATAAAAAGCAGAACTCCCCAACGGACCTGAAGTTGACAATATTCAATAAAACTATTATACTAAACATCTGAACATATCTTCATAGGTTTAACTATGTCGCAATCTGCCTCCCCTTCCATTCTTGACGAACACACCGCCGCCCACGTGGCGGAACTATTCCGAGCCTTCAGCGATACCAGCCGGGTGCGCATCATGTCCGCACTGGTGAACAGCGAGACGAACGTCGGCGCGCTGGCAAAACTCGTCGGGGTAAGCGAATCGGCTGTTTCACATCACATGCGCGGACTGCGGCAGATGCGCCTGGTCACTGCCCGGCGGGAGGGAAGGGAAGTCCATTATCGCGTCGACGACCCGCACCTGATTGCGCTGTTTCAGCAGGGCGTGGCGCACATCAGCGATGAACGAAAGTGAAATGACAACCCTCATCGCAGCCCAGGAAAGAGAAGCCGTAATAAAACGCGCCGCCCGCACCAGCCTGACGGCCGCGGAAGTTCTCGAGGCACGCCAACAGCACGGCGAAAACCGCTTTCCGGCAGAAAAGGGCACTTCTGCCTGGGTCATTTTACTGAATCAACTCAAAAGCCCGCTGATTTACATTATCCTGGTCGCTGCGCTGGTCTCGCTGGCAGCCGGGGAATACAGCGACTTTGGCATCATCATGGCGGTGGTCGTCATTGATGTCATCCTGGGCTTCGTCCAGGAATATCAAGCCCAAAAAACCTACGCGGCTCTCAAAGGCCTGTTGAAGCCGACCACCACGGTCATCCGGGATGGCGAACGCCGCGAAGTGGGAGTCTGGGAGCTAGTGCCGGGCGACCTGGTGCTGCTGAATGCCGGCGAGCATGTTCCCGGCGACGGTGAACTGATCGAAAGCACAAGAATAGCGGTGGACGAAGCCATCCTGACCGGCGAGAGCGAGCCGGTCAATAAAAGCCAGGTCGAAGGACAAAACAAGGTCTGCATGGGGACGACGGTCGTCACCGGGCGCGGGTTGATGCGCGTATTCCAAACCGGCTCCCGCACCGAACTGGGCCAGATCGCCACCAGCCTGCAGGAACACGTCGAAGAAGATACCCCCTTGCAGATCCGTTTGAAATCTTTCAGCAAGACGCTGACCTGGATCGTGGCCGGGTTCACGCTGGCAATCCTGATCGCCGGCCTGTTCATGGGGCGGCAGTTCCTGGACATGCTGCGCACCTCGATCATCCTGGCGATTGCGGCAGTTCCGGAAGGATTGCTGATTGCCGTCACGGTCATCCTGGTGCTGGGGATGCGCAAAATATCGAAGCGCAGCGGTTTGGTCAAGAAACTGCTGGCCGTGGAGACGCTCGGCTCGGTGACGGTCATCTGCACCGACAAGACCGGCACGCTGACCGAGGGCCGCATGCGCGTCACCCGCACCGACCTCACAGACCCGCAGCGCGCCCGCCAGACCATGCTCCTGTGTAACAACCTGGAAGGTCCGGTGGACATTTCCCTGTGGGAATACGCCGGGGGACAGTGGGCGGAAGGCGCGCAGGAACTGGTAGACCGTTCCGAACGGCTGGCGGAGGAACTCTTCAGCAGTGAGACCAAGTTCATGATCACGGCCAACCGGTTCAACGGCGAAATAATTGATTATCTAAAGGGCGCGCCGGAGATCGTGCTGGAGATGTGTCGGCTGGGGCAGGCTGAGAAAAACCGTATCCTGTCCCAGGTCGAGGAATGGGCGGGAGAAGGCCTGCGCCTGCTCGGGTTGGCTTATCGTCCTGGCGGAATCAGGGAAAACCAGCGCGGTTATACCTGGCTCGGCTTGATCGGCATGGAAGACCCCATCCGCGAAGGCGTCCACGAGGCCATCGAGGTGGCGCAGCGGGCCGGCATCCAGGTCAAGATGATCACCGGCGACTATCGCAAGACGGCGGAACGGATTGCGTGCAACATTGGATTGATTCAGAAAGGTGATTTCATTCTGGAAGGGGAAGAACTGAGCGCCCTGAGCGACGCGCAACTGCAAGAGCGTGTGAAACGGAGCGCGATTTTCTCACGCATCCGCCCGCAGGACAAACTACGCATAGTCCGCGCCCTGCAAGCCAACGGCGAAATCACCGCGATGATCGGCGATGGCGTTAATGACGCTCCGGCTCTCCAGCGCGCCAATATTGGCGTGGTGGTGGGCAGCGCCTCCGACGTGGCCAAGGAGACCGCCGACCTGATCCTGCTCGACAATAACTTCAAGACCATCGTCGCGGCGATTGAAGAGGGCCGCGTCATTTTCCAGAACATCCGCAAGGTGGTGGCCTACACGTTATCCAACTCCTTCGCCGAAGTGGTGGCCATCTTCACCGCCATGATTCTGCGCTGGCCAGCGCCCTTGACGGTTGCCCAGATTTTGTGGATCCATCTGATCTGTGACGGCCCGTCTGACATTGTGCTCGGCTTCGAGCCGAGGGAAGACGGCATCATGGACGAAAAGCCCAAATCGCTGAAAGAGCCGGTCTTGGATCGCCTGGGCCTTTCGTTGATCGGCATCATCAGCCTGGCCAGCGCCACAGCGGCACTGCTCCTCTTCAACCACTATTACTCACTCAACAACAACCCGGTCGAGGGTCGCAGCATAGTCTTTGCCTCTTTCGCAGTCAATTCGATGATCTACATCTTCGCCTACCGGAGTATGCGTCGGCCCCTCTTCCGCATGAACAAGTTGAGCGCAAACAAGCCCTTGATCTGGGCTGTGCTGGCGGGCCTCGGGATGGCTGTTCTTCCCTTCGTCATCCCCGGCCTGCGCAGCCTGCTGGGAATTGTCCCATTGACCCTTGCAGAGTGGGCGTTGGTCGCCGGGGTCGCCATCGGGTTGCTCACAGTCGTGGAAATCGGTAAATGGATCAGTAATATCTTCCACAACAAAGATTGACGCCAGGTAGCTTCTCGATAATGGTTTCCCCTCGATGAACCGGCACAACAGTGTGCCTTCCGTCGCTGTGACCGAGAAAATGGTGGCTCCCTTTTACGCGCAGGACTTCAAAACCAGTCCGTTTCAAGGCGGTAATGACTTGCTGTCCTGTCAGGCGGGGAACTTTGGGCATTATATTCTACTGCAATACGCTGCACGCCGATGAACTGTTGGGGTGGTACTTCCTGCTCCACTTCGAGGCACAACTCAATCGCCTCGCGGATGCGCTCCATCAGTTTATCCAATGATTTGGCCTGTGTGTGACAGCCCGATAGTTCTGGCACGCTGGCAACATACCAGCCTTCTGAGTCTCGTCTAATCTCTTTTCTCTACTCTCTACAACTTCGCAAACCCGCTCACCACCACCGCCGTGGCGGGACGATCCATCACGCCGCCCCACCTGATTTTACTGCTTAACATGCAATCCATGCACCACGCCACCATCTGCATCGAACCTGTTCTGAATGATCTCGAAAAAGCGGCTGTCGGCGCTTTCGTAATGACGGTAAATCGCAAAAGAAATCAGGTCAGCCAGTTGAATGAGTCTGGATGCCCTTGAATCGAGAAATAAGGGAACTTCCGCAAAATTTCGGATAATGCCCCAGCGATGACCAATGGTTCTGAAATCAATTGCCAGGGATTGAATTGGATGCTCGTAAGTGGATTTGTCAAAGATAATAATCCCCCGATGCGTATCACCACTTCTGTGTAACCGCATCAAATAATGATCAAAACGGCTTGCCAACTGTTCAAAAGCTAATTCCACAGGGTCTTGTGGCAAAACGGCTTCTTTTCGAATAACGCTGGCGAAAATTCGATTACTTGGATGTGACCTTACCAGCAATGCCAGCGCATCTTGAATGGCTTGAACCCTGTCTTGCTTTTCAAAACCACGCCATTGTCCTCTGTCACTGAGCATCGGACTGCCATGCAATTCAACTATGTTTGGTTCTGCTGGATTAAATCTTTCCGCAACTTTGTCGAGTTCGTTGGCAAGCCAGAAACCTTGCCGTTCAAATGCGCAGAAACCAGCCAAAACAAAAAGCTTTTGCTGGGCATCTTTGGTACTTCCCGATTCATCTGTGTATAAAAGATACATCATCCCTCCTTAAAAAAATCAGTCAAGGGGAGACCTTGCTCCCACGGCCTGAAAAGTCAGACCTCTTGACTGCAAAATGATTATAGCACAATTTCATAATTAAAGTCAAGCCGCGTTTTTTGAAAAATTCTTTGCAAGGGCGGCGGACTCTCCTCTCAGAAAGCCCGCCGCCCCGTTCATCAACCAATCACCGTTTATCTCTGTTCATCTTTGGTTATAGTTTCGCAAACCTGCTCACCACCACCGCTGCGGACGGGAGCACGGTCTTGTCGCCGGGCTTCATCTCTAAAGGGGTTCCTCCAACCGGTGAAACTAAAAGCACAATGTTTGGCTCTTCGCGTTATTTCTTTGCATATTTCCCGCGCACGCTGCCCTTGAGCAGTGAATGCATATCATACTCAGGGCGAAGTTTGTCAGCCATAACTACGCCTCAACAAACTCTGCAACCGCCACGTAGCGCGGTTTCGCCAAGTTCTTGCGATGCATTTTGATTCGCTCGATTTCATGTAGAGTCTCAGCGGTGAGACAACTTTCTCCGCAGTGCGGGCACGTCACGACTGGCACATTCTCAATAATCAGCAAATTCGCGCCTTTGCCGTAACTGCGCGTCGCGTAACGGATTTCGGCTCCATTTTTTCCGCAAATGTCGCAAATTATCGTTCTTTTCATTTCAGCAATTCCAAGAATGCATCCCGTTCCAGTTTGCAATCCCGCAAAATCTTGGACATCAGTCCCGGTCCGATGGTTTCCCCTCGAGGCACAACTCAATCGCCTCGCGGATGCGCTCCATCAGTTTATCCAATGATTTGGCCTGTGTGTGACAGCCCGATAGTTCGGGCACGCTGGCAACATACCAGCCTTCTGAGTCTCGTTCGACAATTACGCTAAATTCTCTAGTCATAGGACAACCTTTCATTCACTGTTTCAATTATGCACGAAATGACGACTGTTGACAAGCACGAATAAAACGGGCGGCAGGTCAACGACCTGCCGCCCAACTATTCTCTAATCTCTTTTCTCTACTCTCTACAACTTCGCAAACCTGCTCACCACCACCGCTGCGGACGGGAGCACGGCCTTATCGCCAGGCTCCATCTCCGCCGGGGCTTTGCCGCCTTCGGCGGGTGCGCCCTGATAGATAAATATCGGCGTGCCCTCCTCGGCGTATTTCAAT
>JBDRTP010000356.1:0-8818 GCA_043823965.1 Chloroflexota bacterium | reverse complement strand
GGCTTCATCTAGCAGTGACGCAGGTGACAGTCACTTTGGAAGTGACTGTCACCTGCTAAGAGGTTGAAATGGCAAAATACTTGATGGGACTTGACATCGGCGGCGGCGGGGGACGCTGCCTGCTCGTCAACGCCGAGACGGGCGAGACCACGTCTGCCTTCCGCGCCTGGACCCACCCGCCTGCGCCGGAAGCGGGAAGTTTTGCATTTAGACTCGATACCGACCTTGTCTGGCGCGTTCTGGGTGAGACGGCACAGGAAGCGCTCAGGAAGTCCGGCATCACTCCGCAGGACGTGGCCGGGATTGCTGCCACCAGTATGCGGCACAGCATGGTTGCCATTGACAAGAAGGGCAACACCATTCTGGCTACCCCGAATAAAGACGCGCGGGCCGTTGACCAGGGTATGGGACTGGCTGTGGAGCGCGGCGAAGAACTGTACAAAATCACCGGTCACGCCCCCAGCCCGATATTCATGGCCGCCCGGCTGATGTGGCTGAAAGAGACTCACCCGCAGGAATTCAAATCTGTCCATGCTGCGCTCTCCATCAGCGATTGGGTCGGTTATATGCTGACCGGCGAAATTGACGCCGAACCGGCTCAGGCCGCCGAAAGCCTGCTCTTTGACCTGCAAACCCGCAAATGGGCCAGCGGCATCATCGAGTCCATGGGGCTGCCGGAAAAGATTTTCCCGCAATTAAAGAACGCCGGTACCCGGCTCGGCAAACTGACGAAAGAAGCAGCCGCTAACCTGGGACTGGTGGCGGGTATCCCGGTGGCAGTCGGAGGCCCGGACACGCAGTGTGGCCTGCTGGGTGCGGGCGTGGTGGCTGCCGGGCAGATTTGCGTCGTTGCCGGGACCACCACACCGGTCCAGATGGTGGTCGAAAAGCCGGTGGTTGACAGTGAAATGCGTACCTGGACCGGACTGCATGTCATTCCCGGTTTGTACGTCCTGGAAAGCAATGCCGGGCAGATGGGTTCGACCCTGGAACTGGTCGCCCGTATGTTTCACGCCGATACCACCAACCCGGTCGCCATGCTGGCCGCCGAAGCAGGCACTTCGGTTCCCGGCGCGCACGGCATCCACTCGACCATCGGTGCGGCGGTCTTCAACGCCTCTGCGCTCGAACCACCGGTTGACAATCTTACTTTCTCGTCTGTCCTTGCCCGCGCTGGAGACGAAGGCCGGGCGGACGTGGCACGCGCCATCCTGGAAGGGATGGCCTATGCGGTGCGCGCCAACGTGGAGCAGATCCTGCAAGTTTCCGGTACGTCTCTCTCGGACCTCTGGCTGAGCGGTGGCATCACTCGTAGCTTGGTCTGGACCAAAATCGTCAGCGACGTGCTGGGATGCAAAGTCCACGTCAGTGCATCTTCGGAGGCGACTGCCCTGGGCGCGACCATCTGCGCCGGGGTCGGCGCCGATCTCTTCCCGGACCTGGTAACGGGAGCGCGAGCATTGGCGCGTACTTCCCGTGAGCATCAACCCGGCGAGGACTCGCCCACCTACCAGACCCTCTACGCTGACTGGCAATCCCTGAGCCAGGAGCGCCGACCGGCGGACATGGTCGCCGCCAACCAGATTGCGATGACGATGCTCTCCGGCCAGAGCGCAGGGGAAAGCAGCTCCGCGGTTGCCTCCTTCCGGCCCCGGGTTTACATCAGCGCGGAAGTGGACGAGGCCGCGCTGAAACAACTGCGCGAACTGGGCGAGGTCACCTACAAACCCTATCGGCAGGAAGGCATCCTGCTTACCGGGGATGACTTGGTTCAAACCCTGAAAAATTACCATGTTTTCGTCACCGAAGTGGATATCGTTGACGCCGAGAGTCTGCTCAAGCTGCCCGATTTACGCATGATCGCCGTCTGCCGCGGCAACCCGGTCAACATTGACATCAATGCCTGCACTGCGGCGGGCGTACCGGTGGTCAACACCCCGGCGCGCAACGCCGACGCGGTGGCTGATTTGGCCGTCAGTTTCATGCTGATGCTGGCCCGCAAACTACAGGGCGCGGCGGCTTTCCTGCGTCAGCCCGGAGGCGAGGTCGGTGACCTGGGACGCATGGGGCAGGCGCACGAGGAATTTCTGGGCATCGAACTGTGGCGCAAGACGGTCGGCGTGGTCGGCGGCGGCGCAATTGGGCGCAAGGTCATCCAGCGGGTGCTGCCTTTCGGAGCGCGCCTCCTGCTCTTCGACCCATATCTCACCGCCGAGCAAGCTGTCATGACGGGCGCGGAAAAAGCCCCGTTCGAGCGGCTGCTGGCCGAGAGTGACTTCGTCAGCCTGCACGCGCCGGTCACCGAGGGGACGCGCGGCATGATGAACGCCGCGGCTTTCAACCTGATGAAACCCGGCGCGTTCCTGGTCAACACCGCCCGCGCCGCGCTGGTGGATCAGGATGCGCTGCTGGCTGCACTTCGATCCGGCAAGTTGGGCGGCCTGGCCACTGACGTGTTCCCGGTCGAGCCGCCCGGCGCAGACGACCCGTTGCTGGCCTTCCCCAATGTCATCGCCACGCCGCACATGGGCGGGAATACCGTCGAAGTGGCTGCTCATCAGGGCGAGATCATCTTTAGTGAGTTAAAATTGCTCTTGGCAGGTAAGAAACCCAAATATATCCTCAATGCCCCCGCGCTCCACTCCTTCACCTGGAGCGGCAAACGGCCTACAGACGAGAAAAGGCTGAAGGAACTGGCGCAGGCTGCGGGTCCGGGCGTGACGGACATTGACGTTGCGGCTCAAAGGAAAAAATCCGCTGAACCGGCTGCTGAAAGACAAACTTCTGTAATAAGTGGAAAGGTGAATGTCATGGCTACAGCGAATAACAGCGCAGCGCGCGAGAAGATGATCCAAATCCTGAAAGAGTTCACCGCCCGCATCGCGGCGGATAAAGATATGGCGAATTTCGCCAAGGGCAAAAACGTGGTCTTCTCTTTTACCGTGAAGGACATCGCCCAGGCTTTCTTTTTGAGTTTTGTGGACGGCCAGGTTGGCGCCGGGCTGGATAACCCGCCGCGTGATCCGGACGTGAAACTCAAGATGAGCGCCGACATTCTCGACGGCATGTTCACCGGGCGGGTCAATGCCACCAAGGCCGCCACCAGTGGGAAACTCTCCTTCAGCGGTGACACTGGCAAGGCGATGTCCTTCATGCGCATCCAGGGTAACATGAGCCGCCTGTACGGCGAGGCGCGCGAGAAAATCGGCGACCCCGGCGACCTGACCCAACTTGGAGCGGCGCCCTCACAACCTATCCCCCCTGCGCCCCCCTTCCCTACTAGGGAAGGGGGGACGGGGGGGTTAGGTCCCATGCAGCCCGCCGCCCCGGCGATAGTCAAAACTGGCGATATCCGCGACCAGATCCTGCAAGTTACCAATGAACTGTATGCCAAAGGCTTGATCACCCCCACCGGCGGCAACATCAGCGCCCGCTGCGAGGACAACCCGAATGAAATCTGGATCACCCCCAGCGCCATCTTCAAAGGCGACCTGCGCCCGGATATGATGGTAGCTGCTCCGCATGGCACAGTGGAAGCAGCTACCATGATGGTGCGCATTGACCTGGACGGCAACATCCTCTCCGAGACGGATTACTCCGCCTCCAGCGAGCGGCGCGTCCACTGCGCCATTTACAAGCTAAGGCCGGAAATCACCGCGGTCATCCACACGCACGCCCCGCAGGCCACGCTGATGGCGCTGACCGGCACAAAGTTCCTGCCCATCTCCACCGAGGCGGCCTTCATCGGGGATGTGTCGGTCGTGCCGTTCATCATGCCCGGCACGGACGAACTTGGCGATCAGGTTGCCAGGGCGCTGGGCGCCAATGGTATCGCCGTGCTGATGCAGAATCACGGCCTGGTGGTGGCGGGCAGCACTCTGCGCCGCGCGGCCGACATGACCGATGCGGTCGAGATGACCGCCCACAAGATTTTGACCTGTAAGGCGCTGGGCATCCCCCCGGCGCTCATACTGGAAGATCTCGTCAAGACATTGAAGGAAATCGGCGCCAGCATGGCGTAGGTCATTCTTGTAACCAGAAATACTGGTAAGGCTGCAAGGTCAGGGATAACTGGCCGTTGGTGGGAGTGCAGGTCTTTCCAATAAACGCATCGGTGAGAGTGTTCGTGTCATGGGGCAGGGAGCAGGCGATGGATTGCGGCTGGTCGCTCAGGTTGTGGATGACCAACATCTGTTCGCCCTCGTAAGCGCGCGAATAGGCGGCAACGGCCTGATTACGGCAGTCCAGCCATGTCAGGCTGCCGCAGCCCAAAGCGTGCTGCTCCTTGCGGATCGCGATCATCCGCCGCAGGGCGTGCCAGAGCGAGTCGGGGTCGGTGCGCTGCGCGGCGACGTTGACGCGCGCCGGGTCGTATGGCGGGGCGCTGATGACCGGCGCATATAATTTCTCGGTGGCGGAGAAACTGGCGTTGGGCGTATTATCCCATTGCATTGGCGTGCGCACGCCATTGCGGTCGGGCAGGCGGATGTTGTCGCCCATGCCAATCTCGTCGCCGTAGTAGAGGACGGGCGAGCCGGGCAGGGTGAGCAGCAGGGAATTGACCAGTTCGATTTTGCGGCGGTCGTTGTCCAGCAGCGTGGCCAGGCGGCGGCGGATGCCCAGGTTCAGTCTCATGCGCGGGTCGGGCGCATACTCCCGCCACATCCATTGGCGTTCTTCTTCGGTGACCATTTCCAACGTCAGTTCATCGTGATTGCGCAAAAAGGTGCACCACTGGCAGTTGGCGGGGATTGGCGGGGTCTGCTGGAAAACCCATTCCAGCGGTGAACGGTCGGCGCGGCGCAGCGCGATAAAGATGCGCGGCATGAGCGGGAAGTGGAAGGCCAATTGGAATTCGTCGCCGCCTGCCCCGAGCACTTCGACCTTGCTCAGCGTAAACTCAGTCGAGGGGCCGCCAAAGTAGGCGCGCACATCCTTGGGCCACTGGTTGGCCTCGCAGAGCAGGATGCGCCCTGGATAGCGCTCATCCACGGAACGGCGCAGTTCTTTGAGATAAGCGTGGGTTTCGGGCAGGTTTTCGCAATTTGTCCCCTCGCGCTCGAACAGGTACGGCACGGCGTCCGCGCGGAAGCCGTCCACGCCCAGGTCGAGCCAGAATTTCATTACGTTGAGCATTTCAGCGCGCACCGCGGGGTTATCGTAGTTCAAATCAGGTTGGGATGAATAAAAGCGGTGCCAGAAATACTGGCCGGCGGTCTCATCCCAGGTCCAGTTCGATTTTTCGGTGTCGAGGAAGATGATGCGCGCCTCGCGGTACTTCTGGTCGGAATCGCTCCAGACGTAGTAGTCGCGATAGGGGGAATTGTGGTCAAGGCGGGCGGCCTGGAACCAGGGATGCTGGTCGGAGGTGTGATTCAGCACCAGATCAGTAATGACGCGCAGGCCGCGGGCGTGAGCCGCGTCGAGCAGGTTTTTGAAATCCTCAAGCGTGCCGTAATCGGGATGGATGTTGTAATAATCGGCGATGTCGTAGCCGTCGTCCTTGAGCGGGGAGGGGTAGAGGGGCATCAGCCACAGGCAGTCCACGCCCAGGTCTTGCAGGTAATCCAGTTTTTGGGTCAGGCCGCGCAAATCGCCGTGGCCGTCGCCGTTGCTGTCGCAGAAGGCGCGCACGTAGACTTCGTAGAAGATGGCGTTTTGATACCAGAGTGGATCAGTATTATTCATCATACGATTCGGGATTACAATATCCTTCCCTTTTTATTCAGGCTGTGCGTCTAAAGAACCGGGCCGTTCTGCAATATCCCGACGGCCCGGCTTGAGGTACATGCGTTTGGAATGCCTGGCTTAGTTGTGGTTGGGATTTTAGCCTTTCACCGAGCCAGCCAACAGGCCGCGCACGAAGTAGCGCTGCAAGGCAAAGAACACGATCATCGGCAGGGCCATTGAGATGAAAGCCGCTGCGGTCAGTAGATGCCAGCCGCTGCCCAGCGAGGTGACCATGTTGCCGATTTGGTAGGTGAGCACCGGATGTTGCCCGCCGAGGAAGACCAACGCTACGAGCAGGTCGTTCCAGATCCATAGAAATTGAAAGATACCCAGGGAGGCAATGGCGGGAACCGAAAGAGGAATGGCCAGCTTGTGGAATGCTGTCCAGTGGGAGGCTCCGTCGAGATAGGCGGACTCGAACACTTCATGTGGCAGGCTGCCGATGAAGTTACGCATCAAATAAATCGCGTAGGGCAGGCCGAACCCCGTATGGAAGAGCCATACTCCCCAGAAGGTGCCGTTCAGCCCCAACTGCGCGTACAAGCGGGAGATCGGGATGAGGGTCATTTGCAGCGGCACCACCTGCAACCCGACCAGCAGGGCAAACATCCACTGCCGCCCCGGAAAGTGCATCCACGAGAAAGCGTAGGCGGCGAAGGCAGCGAAGAGGATCGGTAAGATAGTGGAAGGAATCGCAACGATCAGGCTGTTCAAAAAGGCGCGCCCCATACCGCGCGGGTTGCCCAGATCGCGCCAATCACAGAACAGGTCGAGAGCTTGCTGCCCGCCAGCGCAATCGGATTCGTAGGTGACTTTGCCTCGATAACCCACCATGGCGTCAATGTAGTTGTCTAATGTGAAGCGCGACCGGGCTTCGATGCCTGAAATGCGCCGCAGGTAGGCCGCAATGGTCGCGGCGGTATATTCGTCGGGTACAGAGAGCATACCCATGTGGGGCTGC
This sequence comes from Chloroflexota bacterium, assembly GCA_043823965.1. Classification (GTDB taxonomy): domain Bacteria; phylum Chloroflexota; class Anaerolineae; order Anaerolineales; family Villigracilaceae; genus CG2-30-58-95. The sequence continues at coordinate 2,127 of JBDRTP010000356.1, read as the reverse complement.
CCGCCGAAGGTTTCGCGTTTGAGCGAGACGAGCAGAGCGAATGAGCGGCGGTAATTTTGCACCAGTTCGGGGTTGGTTAAATCAGCCGTAGAAATAGATCGCCCATCGTTGCCGTGACACGCCCCGCAGGACGTCATGTACTCTTTCTCCCCTTTGGGGGCCGAAAGCACCGTCCACCAGCCGGTCTCGTTCACATCCTGAAACGGGCGGAATGAGGTGACCAGCAAGCCGACAGCCGGCAGCAACCACACCAGTCCGATGACGATCAATATGACGTGGGTGGGGAGTCCCTGGAGCCAACGCTTGAAGCGTGCAGCGTTCATCGAGTCGCCTCCTGCTCCTTGAAGCGGCGGATGTTGAAGATCATGGCCGGTATAATGACTGCAATAAGTACGATCGCAATCGCCGCCGCCCGCCCGGGTTTAAAACTGGTGTACATTTCGATGTACATGCGATTGGCGATCACTTCTGTGCCATAGTTTCCGCCGGTCATCACGTAGACAATATCGAAGATTTTTAGGACGTTGATGACCATAATGGTGACGACGACGGTGATGGTAGGCAAAATCTGGGGCACCATGATCTTCCAAAATACTGCCCACTCGCTGGCTCCGTCCACGCGTGCGGCTTCGAGGATTTCTACCGACACCCCCTTCAGGGCGGCGGCCAGGATGGTCATACAGAATCCGGTCCACATCCATACGCCGACAACGATCAGGGCGATCGTGTTTACCTGCGGTATGGTCAACCAGGCGACCGGTTTTCCACCCAGAGCGGTCACCAGTGCATTGAGCAGGCCGATCTGCACCTGCCCGGAGCCGAAGTCATAGACGAACTTCCAGATGACACCCGCGCCGACAAAAGAGATTGCCATCGGAAGGAAAATGATTGCTTTGGCAATTGATTCGTAGCGGACGCGATCCGCCAGGACGGCGATCAACAATCCGAGCATGACCGTGCCGCTGACCATGATCAGGATCCACTTCAGGTTGTTGAGAAATGCCGTCTGCATGATCTCGGATGTCAGGGCATAACGGTAATTCTCGAAGACGCCCCAGCACGGCGCGCCGGCCATGCAATTGTCTCCGGCCCAACCCGTGTTCGCGTTATTGCGGAAGCTCAGAAAAAAAGTATTCAGTCCTGGATAGACGATGAACGTGGTCATCACCAGCAGGGCTGGCATGAGATATAGCCAGGGCGTCAGGCGACCCTGCCGCATGATTCCAGGAATCTGCTGCTTTTTTACGCCCATACCTCGCCTCTCCTTCTGGACCTTCCGGCAAGATACCGCTAACCGGCATGATCCTGCCGGAAGGTGTTCTCAACCAGATATGGGAACCGAGCGCCTAAATAACAGGCGCTCGGCTCCTATAAAACTACTTCAATGCTTCAGCCTGCACCTGGGCAGCCGCGTTGAGAGCCGCGTTTAGGTCGCCGCCGTTGATGACGGTAACGATGGCGGTCCAATCGGCCTTGCCGAAGCCGCCGGGGATGGTGTCGCCGATGTCAGGCGTGAAACCTTTGGTGTTGGCGAGGGCTTCGCCCTTCTTGATCAGCGCCGGGTCAACGTAGTTGCCGGCCGCGCCCTTGTTGGGCGAGAGATCGAAGCTGGCTTTGGCCCAGTTGGCGCCACCTTCAGTTGAAGACAGGTAAGCTACCAGAGCGCGCACCGCGGGGGTATCGTTGAAGGCCATCATCCAGTCAGCGCCGCCTTGCAAGCCTTGAGCGCCAGGCACAGGGAAGAAGTCATAGTCCGTGCCATACTTAAGGTCGGTGTACTTCTTGGCGACTTCGCCGCCCGCAAAGCCAGACTGCTTGACCATCATGGCTTCCGGCGGATCTGAGAAGACTTTGTAGATGGCATCCAGGAAGAAGGTCGAGAGCGTGCCTTGTGCGCCGCCGACGGTGTATCTGGGATCCATCGCCCATTTGCCGTAAACGCCGTAGGCTTGCTTTACACCGGCATCGTTGTAGGCCACTTTGCCAGAGATGATGTCCAGCACGTATTGCGGCCCTTGCTGCACCAGGAAAATATCCTGGATGAAGTCCGAGCCGGTCCAGCCGGTGGCGTCGCCTGACTCCATGCCCATGCTCCAAGGCACGTTACCATCGGCGACCATCTTCTCC
>JBDRTP010000355.1:0-3342 GCA_043823965.1 Chloroflexota bacterium | reverse complement strand
CTTCCGTCCCGCTGGCGGCGAAGAAACTGTATTTGAGCTCGCCGGGGGTGATCTGCGCCATGAGCCGCGCCAGCACACCCCTGAGGGGGTCAATCAATTCCTGGCTGGGCATCGGCGGATGAGCCAACTGGGCGCGGACGGTATCCACGACTTCAGGATGGCCCCAGCCGAGGTCCATCATGCCGTACCCGCCGAGACAATCAATGTATTCTCGCCCGAGCACATCGCGGAACGTCGCGCCGCTTCCGCTCCATTCGACCGCAGCCCAGTCTCCGGCCTCGGTCACCGACTTGCGGTAATCCAGCCAGCCTTTGTTGAAGTGCTCGGCGAAATTGTTCTTGGATTCCTCGATGATCTGCTTGCCTTCGGCCTCGCTGACTTCGGCTTTCTGGATGATCTCCAGCCAGCGACTGGTATAACTCAGGGCATCATCTAACGATTGTGGCATAGACCTCTCCATTCATTCGACCTTCGACCTTCGACCTTCGACCTTCGACCTTCGACCTTCGACCTGCAACCTTCGACCTTCGACCAACCTGCAACCTTCAACCCATTAAAACTTCCGCGTCCACTCCTTTGGCCAGCGCTCGATGACGACCTTCTTCTGCGTGAAGAACTCGACCGCGTCCATGCCCTGCCCGTGCAGGTCGCCGAAGAAACTTTCCTTCCAGCCGCTGAACGGGAGAAACGCCATCGGCGCGGCCACGCCAATATTGATGCCAATGTTGCCCGCATCCGCCTCATACCTGAACCGGCGCGCCGCGTTCCCGCTCGAGGTGAACAGGCTGGCCTGGTTGCCGTACACACCGCGGTTGACCAGTTCAATCGCCTCGTCAATCGTATCCACGTGCATCATCCCCAGCGCCGGCCCGAAGATTTCGGTGCGGGCGATTTCGCTGGCCGGCGAAACGTTGGCGAGGATGGTCGGGCGGACGAACGAACCTTTTTCATAGCCCTTGACGACCGTCCCGCATCCATCCACGGGCAGCGCCGCACCTTCCTGGACCCCTGTCGCGATGAGCTGCTCGATGCGCGTTTTGCTCGCCTGATTGATGACCGGCCCCATCTGTACGCCCGCATCCAGCCCGTAACCGACGACGCGCGACTGGGCCGCGTCGCAAATCATTTCCATGAAAGTGTCCCGCGCCTCGGCCACCGTCACCGCCAGCGAGACGGCCAGGCAACGCTGCCCCGCGCAGCCGAAGGCCGAATCGGCGATGATTTTGGTAGCCATCTCCATGTCCGCATCCGGCAGGACGACGACCGGATTCTTGGCCCCGCCCTGTGCCTGGACGCGCTTGCCATTTGACGCCGCGCGGGCATAGAGATACTTCGCCGTCGCGGTCGAACCGACAAAAGTCACGCCGCGAATAGCCGGATGGTCGAGGATGCCATCCACCGCGTCTTTCGCGCCGTTGACCAAGTTGATCACACCCTTCGGCAGGCCGATTTGCTCGATGAGTTTGAAAATCAGTTGCATGGTCAGCGGCACTTTTTCCGAAGGCTTGACGATATAAGTATTGCCGCAAGCCAGCGCGTAAGGCAGATACCAAAAGGGGATCATGCCGGGGAAGTTGAACGGCGCAATCGTGGCGCACACACCCACCGGCTGGCGCAGCATGATCTCGTCAATGCCGGGGGCAATGTCCTCGGAGATGACGCCCTGTGACATCAGCGGAATGCCGCAGGCCACCTCAGTATTCTCGATGGCGCGGCGCATCTCGGCTTTGGCTTCATCGAAAGTCTTGCCGCATTCCATCACGATGGTGCGCGCGATTTCGTCAATGTTGGCATCCAGCAGATATTTCAACTTGAATAAATGTTGCACGCGCTCCTGCGCCGGAATTTGCCTCCAACCTGGCAAGGCAGCCGCGGCGGCCTGCGTGGCCGCCTCCACGTCCGCTTTGCCGCACAGCGGGGTCTTTGCCATCAGTTCCGCTGTCGCGGGGTTGATGACATCCACGTATTCAGCAACTTTCGGCTCGACCCACTCGCCGTTGATGTAGTTCAGGATTTTCCGCATCGCTTCTCCGTCGTTTCAACACAAAGGTCACAAAGTGGCACGACGGATTTCCTTTGTGTTACTTCGTGCCCTTCGTGTTTAAGAATTACATCGCCATTTTATCTGTCGTCTCGGCCAGCGCTTGCTCGATGATGACCAGCCCCTCGTCCAGTTGCGCCTCGGTGATGCACAGCGGTGGGACGACGAACAGGATATTGTGGAAGTTGAACGTGAACAGCCCATTCGCCCGTAATACTTTTTGAACATCCGTCAGTGGGTCAATCGGCTCCTTCGTTTTCCTATCCTTGACGATTTCCAGCGCAGTGAATAATCCAATGTAACGCACGTCGCCGACCGAAGGATGTTTGGCTTTGATCTCTTCCAGTCGTTTGCCGAGATATTTGCCAACATTGGCGGCGTTCTCGATGAGTTTATCTTCCTCGTACACCTCGATCGTCGCCAGTGCGGCGGCGCAGGCCAGCGGGTGGCCATTGTAAGTCAGGCCGGCCCACAGCATTTTGTCTTCGAAGTAATCAGCGATCTTATCCGTGACAATGACCGCGCCGAGCGGCACGTAGCCAGAAGTGATACCTTTGGCGGTTGTGATAATATCTGGCACTGTGTTCCAGTTATCCACGCCGAACCATTTGCCGGTGCGCCCCCAACCGCTCATCACCTCGTCCGAGATGAGCAGAATGCCGTATTTATCGCAAATCTCACGAATGCGCGGCCAGTAATCCTCCGGCGGGATGATCAGCCCGTTCGAACCGGTCACACCTTCCATAATGATCGCCGCGATTTTATCGGGGCCTTCGTAGCCGATGACTTCTTCGACATGCTTGATGCACTCGCGGTGACAGGTCTCTTTCGTCCAGCCGAACGGACAGCGGTAGCAGTACGGGTCGAGGAAGTGGACGACGCCCGGCATGGCCGGTTCGACCGGCAGGCGGCGGTAATCGCCAGTGAGTGCGATCGCGCCGTGCGTCGCGCCATGGTAGGAGCGGTAGCGCGCCATGATTTTGAAGCGTCCGGTATAGGCACGCGCAATCTTGACCGCGTTCTCATTGGCCTCCGCGCCGCCCAGCGTGAAGAAGGTCTTTTTGAGATTACCGGGCGTGACCTCGGCCAGTTTCTTGCCGAGCAGGCCGCGCGGTTCGGTGGCGACGGCCGGATGGGCAAACGAAAGCGTTGCGGCCTGCTCCTGGATGGCTTTCACCACCTTCGGGTGCTGGTGGCCGATGTTCATGTTCATCAGTTGCGAGGAGAAATCCAGGTAGCGTTTGCCGTCCGCGTCCCAAAAATAGATGCCTTTGGCCTTCACCATCGGAATCGGTGCGGTC
>JBDRTP010000354.1:0-11878 GCA_043823965.1 Chloroflexota bacterium | reverse complement strand
CGCAGAGTGATAAGCCCGATGGAGAGGATGAAATATCCGCTCAGAATGGCGGCCACCATCAAGTAACCGTAACGCGGCGCGAGAGAATAAATAAGGGCGAGTTCGATCACGCCTATCAGCGCGGAAACCCAAACCGGGTATCCCGACTTGCCCAGGGATAAGAGCAGAGAGCGATTCCACTGGAAGATGCTGGCAAAGCCATAGCCCAGGAGAAGAATCAGCAGAACCGGATACGCAGGGCGAGCCTTGGCGGTATATAGGGCCGGGATCAGCCACCATCCGGTCAGCGCCCACAGGCCCCAGATCGCCGTGACCACACCGCTGGTGATAAAACTGATGCGTTTGAGCAGGCGCAGTGTGGCATCCCATTGTGCTACGGCAACCGTCCGGGCGATCTCGGTGTACGTCGGCACGATGAAGGGATCGAGTATCAGGGTGATGGGCAGGATGAAGGTCATTGCGATTTTAAAGTAACCGACCTCGGTCGTGGAAAGCAAGGCGGCCACGTAGAGCAGTATGTTATCGCGGAAGAACAGATTCACGCTGCCGTTCAGGTTGGTGTTCACTGCGAATAGCGCCGTAGCGCGTTTGCCCGAAAGCGCGCCCAACGGCGTGCGCCACCAGCCTGAGCCTATGGCACTGTTCAATTCGCGTCCGGCCAGGATGGCCACCGATACGCCGACATAAGTCTTGCCGAGCACATAGGCCAAAAGTATACCCTGGATCAAATGGGGGGCGAGGGCCTCACCCGCCCACCGGTTCAGTAGAAATAGTCCAGAAATTGTCGAGGCGGTGATGAGGCTTTGTGCCAGGTTTATGCGCGCCAAGCGGTCGAAACGGTGCGTAGCCTGCAAGACCCCGGCAGAGGTCTCATAAACCAGATTGCTAAGGAGGATAAGGCCATAAAAGATAAACCAAGCCGTGGTATGGATGTCTTTGGCGAAAACCCTGGAGGCCCAGGGGCTAAGGAGGGCCAGGATGGTGAATGCCGCAACCGATGTGACCGCCTCGGTCAGTCCCGCGGCCTTTACCAATGCGGCCGCCTCTGGATTCTTCTTTTCGGCGAGCGCCGGGCCCAGGCGCTTTACCACCACCTCGCTCATGCGGAAGGAGAGCAGGCGATTGATGTTGGCGGCAAAGATCACAATGGTGGCAATCAAGCCCCAAGCGGTCACCCCGATCAGATGGACGGCGAGGATGCCTTGCACGAAGATCAGGGCGGAGGAAAGGACGTTACTGCCGAAAAGATAACTGCTATTCTTGACCACCCGGCGCAGCAGATTGTCTTCCTTCCAGATAGCAGAGATTTTTTGAAAAACCGTCATGCGCAGCACCCTTCGATGAACTCAGGGCAACGCCTACTCGGCAGGGTGGCGACCTCTTTCGCCCAGGCACGTTCGGCGCGATACCAATCCACGAGCCGTCCTACCCCCTCACGCAGACCGACCTGCGGCTGCCAACCGAGCAAACGGCGCGCCTTGCTCACGTCCGCCCAGTTGGTCAGCATGTCGGCTGGATTGGGCGGGTGGCGCTGGATGTTGGCTGGCTTGCCGATCACTTCTTCGAGCATCTCGATCAGCCCGTTCATGGTGATGACCTCATGCCCGCCCAGGTTGATGATCTCGTAGCCGAGCGGCTCGAGCGCGGCGATGGTGCCGCCCGCGATGTCATCCACGTAGGTGAAGCCGCGCGACTGTTCCCCACTCCCGTACAAGTGGAGAGGCTGCCCCTCGCTGATCCACTTTGCAAAGCGGAACATGCTCATATCCGGGCGGCCGGCCGGGCCGTAAACGGTAAAGTAGCGCACCACGCTCACGTCCAACCCGTACAGGGAATGATAACTGTGGCTGAGCACCTCGGCGGATTTCTTGCTGGCCGCGTAGGGTTGTAGGGGATGGTCGCTATCGGCGGTTTCGGGGGTGGGGAGGGGAGCGTTCGCGCCGTATATGCTGGAGGTCGAGGCCAGGATGAATTTTCCGATTCCACTCTGGCGGCAGAGTTCCAATAAGTTCAGCGTGCCGAGGACGTTAGTCTCGACGAATGCCCAGGGATCTTCGACGCTGGCGCGCACCCCGGCGCGGGCGGCGAGGTTTATTACTGCGTTGAACTGATGAGTGACGAGTGACGAGTGATGGGTGAGAATCCCGCGGTCCGAAATATCGAGTTTATGGAATGTAAAGCCGGGCAGTGTCTGCAGCCTGCGCAGCCGATGCTCTTTCATGCGCACATCATAGGCGGCGTTCAAGTTGTCCACGCCGACGACGGTGTGGCCTTGTTCGAGCAGCATTTCGGCGACGCGCGCGCCGATGAATCCGGCCGCGCCGGTAACTAAATAGTGTGACATAGCGCGGCTTCCAGCCGCAACCAAAAAGAATTGTGATCACTCCTGGTTACCAGACTGTGACCGAGTTTTGATTCAACAAACATGATAAAATTGAGTCAGAGCCAACATTCGGCAGGAGCAATAGAGTGAAAATCACTCGTATCATCTGGCTTCGCCAGTACGTTGTAAAAATCGAAGCAAAGCATGGCATCTACCCTGAAGAAGTGCGACAAATCCTCATGGGCGCGCCTCGTATCCGACTCGTAGGAAAAGGCCAATCACATGAGGGCGAACACCTGTATGTCGCTTATGGGCAAACAGATTCAGGGCGCTATCTGACCATCTTTTTTATCCACAAAGCTGGACACGAAGCCTTGATCATCAGCGCCCGTGACATGGATAGCAAGGAGCGCAAACGGTATGGGAAAAAATAAACTGACTCGCGACCCAATGCCTGATCCTTCCGCCAGCATTGATGAGATCGTCGAATTCTGGGACACTCACAGCACTGCGGATTACAATGACGAGATGCAAGATGTGACATTCGACATTGATCTCCGCGAAGAGGCTTTCGTCGTGGCGCTTGTGCCAGAACTGGCAGAAGTGATCGGGCGCGCGGCGAAGGCAAGAGGAGTGACGACCGAAACGCTGGTCAATCTGTGGCTGGCCGAAAGGGTCAAAGTACCTGCCTGAGGCACCCGACCGCTCGATCAAGAGGGGGATTGACTCTAATACTATAGTGCTCCAGTGTCCAGTGTCACGTGACGCTGGGAAACGTGACACTTATAGACGAACAACCTTCGGATTGTCCTTGCCAAGTTTACCCAGCGCGTTGCGGCTGTCGAAGATGAATTTCGCCGCCTCCAGGATCGCCGGGTAATCATAGACTTTATGGTCGGTCACGATGACCACGCAATCGGAGGCGCGGACGGCGGCCATCAGCTCTGGCACGCTCTCCATTTCCAGGCCATCGTGGGTGTGAAGGTGTGGAATGTACGGGTCATGGTACGAAACCTCGGCGCCATTCTTCTGCAACAGGCCGATGACATCCAGAGCGGGTGATTCGCGCAGGTCGTCAATATCTGGTTTATAAGCCGCGCCCAATACCAGGCATTTCGAGCCTTTGAGCAGCTCGCCGCGCGCGTTCATGGCCTCCATCACGCGGTTGACCACATAACGCGGCATGTTGGTGTTGATCTCGGAAGCCAGCTCGATGAAGTGGGCGTTATAGTTGAAGGTCTTCATCTTCCACGAAAGATAGAGCGGGTCAATCGGGATGCAGTGGCCGCCCAGGCCCGGCCCCGGCGTGAACTTCATGAAGCCGAAGGGCTTGCTGGCGGCTGCCTCGATGACTTCCCACACGTCCACGCCCAGACGCTCGCACATGATGGCCATCTCGTTGACCAGCCCGATGTTGATCATACGAAAGGTGTTCTCGAGCAGCTTGGCCATCTCAGCCGCTTCAGCCGAAGAGACCGGATGGATGGTTTTCAGCGCCTGCGAATACCAGGCCGCGGCGACCTGACTGCATGCCTCGGTGATGCCGCCCATGACCTTGGGCGTGTTGATCGTCGTCCAATCAGTGCGGCCCGGGTCGACGCGCTCCGGCGAGAAAGCCAGGAAGAAGTTCTCGCCGACCGTCAGCCCCTTTTCAGCGCCCAGTTTGGGCAGCAGCATCTCGCGCGTTGTGCCGGGGTAGGTGGTCGATTCCAGCACCACGACCATGCCCGGATGCATGTACCTGGCGAGTTCCTCGGTGGCGGACATGATGAAGGACATATCCGGGTCGCCGGTCTTGCGAAGCGGCGTGGGGACGCAGATGCTGACCGCCTCGATTTCTTTGAGGGTCGAGAAATCGGCCGTTGCTTTCAGATGGCCGGACTTGACCAGTTTCGCCACCGTTTCGGTCGGCACATCCGGGATGTAGCTGACGCCCTTATTCAAGGCTTCGACCTTGCGCTGGTCCGGGTCAATGCCGGTGACGATGAAGCCGGCCTCGGCAAAGACGACCGCCAGCGGCAGGCCGACGTAACCCATACCCAGGATACCGATACGGGCAGTTTTTTCTTTCAGTTGCTTGAGAAGAGTTTCTTTGACCGTCATTCTTTCTCCATTCGGTTTTTACCACAAAGGCACAAAGTCACAAAACCTTCGTGTCTTTGTGCCTTTGTGGTGGAGTATTAAAACAGACTCAACTGCTTCGGTTCTTCCTGCGGTTCGTCTACAGTCACGGGCGCGGATTTTGCCAGCGCGGCGCGCGCCTGATCCAGCAGTTTTGGCAGTTGGGCGAAATCTTTCAGGATGGCGGGTTTCAGGGATGCTTGATGCAACGCGGCAGCCGGGTGGAACATGGCAATCACGAAACGCTCGCCAACGCGGCGCATTTGTCCATGCACAGCGCTGATCTTGACTCCCGGCATGTACTTGCCCATCGAGTAGCGCCCGAGGGTGATGATGATTTTCGGGTTGATGGCCGCGATCTGCCGCTCAAGGTACTCGTCGCAGGCAGCCAGCTCCTCAGGTAAGGGGTCGCGGTTGCCGGGCGGGCGGCACTTGACCACGTTACCGATCCAGACCTCCGGGCGCTTCAGCCCGGCTTGGGCTAACAATTCATCCAGGAACTTTCCCGCCGCGCCGACGAACGGACGTCCCTGCTCGTTTTCGTAAAAACCCGGCCCCTCGCCGATGAACATGATCTCGGTGTTCGCCGGGCCTTCGCCTGGTACGGCCATCTTGCGTGAGTGGTAGAGCGCGCATTTCTGGCAGACAGCCACCTCTTGAGCAATTTGGGCCAGGGTTTCCTCAGTGGTCATTTGCTTCTCCATATCCAAACTTTCCAACGACATCAAAATCGCATCTTCATCGTTATCTTTATAGTAACGCGGCCGGCGACCGGTGACCTCGAAGCCGAACTTGCGGTATATGGCCTGAGCGGCCGTGTTGCCTGCGCGCACCTCGAGGAAAGCCCGCCGCGCGCCCTCTGCAAAAGCGGCTGTGAGGGCTTCCACGATGGTCCGGCTGCCGATTGCATTGCGCCGAAAATCCGGGTGGACGGCGAGCGTGGCGATATGCGCTTCATCCACCACTTTCCACAGGACCAGCATGGCGATGATCTTAGATTCGCCATTCGCCTCTACTTCAGCCACCCAAGCGCGCGAGGCCGCGTTTTCAGTCACCTCGAAGCGGAATGAGCGCTCCAGCCAGGGCATGCTGAAGGAGAATGTGTCAATCGCGTGGACAGCCGGCACATCCTCCAACCGCATGCGCCGGATCACAGTTTGCAGGCTTAGCCCTGAGGCCTGTCCTGAGCCCTGTCGAAGGACTCTGCCGGATGGGTTGACAGGCTTTGCCCTGAGGCCTTGCCCGAAGGGTTTGTACATTTGAATTTCGTCGTTCACGCCGGGATGCCTCCCGCGACGTGCAAATAGATTGGCGCGAGAGAGGCGGCCGGATCCACTTCGCCAGCCTGCCATTTTTGCCATGCAATTTCGGCCAGGATTCCCGGCCGGCGGACGCAGCCGGCCGGAGAGGCCAAAGTAATGTTCTTGAATTTGCGCGCCAGTCGCTGTCGGTCTTCAGCGGTTAACTCGCCGCAGACAAGGGTCGGCGTGGAGATGCTTTGGGCTAAATCGTCGGCTGTCATCACCGCGGCCGGACCTTCGGCCTGCCAGCCGTTTTCGGAGGCGCGGTACCAGCCGACAGCCAAACGTCCGCGCCCGGCCTGTAGAACGGCGGCCAGCGGCGCGTTCCGCACGGGCTGCGCGAAAGCCAGGATGTCCAGGGTGGGGATCCCGATCATTGGCAAATGTCGCGCCAGGGCCAGGCCTTTCGCCAGCGCCAGTCCAACACGTAAACTTGTAAACGAGCCGGGGCCTAAGGCCACACCCAGGGCTTTGATCTCATCAATTTTGACGCCGGCACGCGCCAGAAGTTCGACTAAGGCCGGGGCAAGTTGGCTGGTCTGATGGGCGCGGCTGTGCCAGAAAAGTTCGCCGATGACCTGTGTCCCGTCGTAGAGCGCCAGGCCGACTTGCGCAGTAGAAGTATCCAGTGCCAGCAGCATCACGCCACCCCATAGACTGCCTGGCGCAAGGCTGCCAGCAGGCATTCATAATGCTCCCCGCGCGTTGTGAAGCGCATCTCACGGTGCTCTTCAGCCACGTACTCCAGCTTCACCCACAGGCGCTCGCCCGGCAAAACTGGCTCGACCCGTTCCGGCCATTCGACCACCAGCGGCCCTTGAGCCAAAAGGTCCTCAATATCCAACTCTTCGGCTTCGGGGGCGGATTCCAGCCGGTAGGCATCCAAATGGAAGAGTTGGGTTGTATCTGGGCGGCGGTAAACGTTGACCAGCACGAAAGTCGGGCTGGAGACGACATCCAGCGAACCCCAACCCTGCGCCAAGCCCTGGACGAGGGTGGTCTTGCCCGCGCCGAGTTCGCCTTGGAGACAGATCACGTCTCCAGCCTGGAGCAACCCGCCCAGGCGCATACCGACGCGACGGGTCTGTTCCGGGCTGCGGCTGAAAAATTCCAGAGTGTTTGAGTCCAGGATGGGCATGGCAAGGGGATTATACTACCGAGTAGGCCTTCGCGAAGCACCCTGTGGGTCGGCAGGGGGGTGAGGTCAGGTTTTACGTTCCTGCATAATCATGCCCCCTATTGTGCGCTACTGCGGATTGCTCGACGTGACGAAGGATCTGGCGACATGTTCGCGCCCCTCCGATTTTCTTGAATGGCTTCCATGTAAAGTTTAACCAAAGACGCTACTTGTGCCTCAATTGAAAACTTTTGGCTAAGTTCCACCGAGTTTCTACCAAACGTCTGAAGGGTGAGGCGGTCAGCTAGTAAGCCACACACCACCGCGCTAAAAGAATCTGCCTCTTGTGATGTGACACGACCGTTCATACCATCGACCAACATCCCTTCAAACGCCTCATCCTGCACGGCAACCACTGGCAGCCCGGCTGCAATGGCTTCGAGCATTGCAATGCATTGGGTCTCGCTGGTGGAGGCCGAAAGGAACAGTGTTGCATCATGGTACAGATCCGGCAGATCAGCCCGGCTTATCATTCCCAGAAAGTGGATGCGGTGACCGTATCCCGAGGCGGTGGCCTGCGCTTCCAGTTTGAGCCGTGAACTGCCGTCTCCGGCGAAGACCAGATGCGCGTCTGGATATTGAGCGGCCATCCGCGCAAAGGCCTCGATCAGGAAGTCCAACCGCTTCTCCGGGTCGACCCGGCCTACGGAAAGCAGAAGCGGCGCCTCGGCGCTCAGACCAAGGCGCGCGCGGAAGCTGCCGGGCGACTTCGGTTTGCTGAAATTGTTCAAATCAAGCCCACACGGGATCACATGAATTGGGCGGTGGACATTTTGCGCGTGCAAGAGTCGCTCAAACTTGCGGGATGGCACCACAATCTGATCGCCCAGATTGGTGGTGGTCGTGCTGAACCAACGTGCCGCGTAACGAATGAGGCGTGTCCCCCCGACCACTTTGATGTAATGGGTGTAGTCTGCAATGGAAGTGTGGTAAGTGTATATAAGAGGCAGCTTTCTGGTAGAGGCCGTAATATACGCTAACAAACCAACCGACAGCGGACTGTGCGCATGCAGCACGTCGAACCGGCGGCGGTACAAAGATAAGGTCGTGCGCGGTGTGCCCGGCATTGCGACGTAGATGGGCGGTTTACGCATGTAGCGCATCGAGGGGACGCGGTAGACCATCGGTTCCGCGTCGCGATAGCCGGGGAAACGTGGGGCGAAGATGGTCACATCATGGCCCGCAGCGCGCAGGTCCTGAACCAGCAATTGAAGTGAAACTGCAACACCATTGACCTGCGGGGCGTAGGTGTCCGTGAAAAAGCCGATGCGAAGCGGTGTGTTTGGCGAGGTGTTGGCCGGTTGCGGTTTGAATTCTGTTGGGTTGATAAGCATGGTAAATGATTGCTCCTGCTCAAGGTTGATTCGTCTAGTGTTAGTGAAATGCATCCGCCCTGTCATTTTATAGGCAAGTGAATTTCTAGTCCACGAGGCGGAGGCGCTCGCCAATCAACCGTGCGATCTGGCGCGCAGCCTCAGGCCGCGCCGCGCGGCGGCAGTTTTCGACCACCTGGGCGCGTTCAGCCGGGCGGCAGATCCACCTGGTCAGCGCTCGCACCACTTGCAGCGCTTCCGGCGCCCAGACACCCGCGCCGACGTGTTCCACAAAGGTGACATTCCCGTCTTCCTGGCCGGGCAGTTTGGCGTAGAGGATAATGGGCAGCGCGGCGTTGAGCGCCTCAGCGATTGTCCCCGGCCCGGCCTTGGTGACCAGCATATCCGCGGCGCGCATGAAACAAGACATGTCCTGCCTGAAGCCATAGATAAAAGTTGGGTTTTCCCAGGTCTGGGCTTCGAGCTCAGCCTTGAGCCTGGCGTTCCGCCCGGTAACGATGACCAGGCCCACGTCCAGCCCCGATTCGTCAATGGCACGCGCCGTCTCTGCCAATGGGCCCATGCCCTCCCCGCCGCCAACCAGCAGGACGACTGTCTTGTCCTGCGGCCAGCCCAATTGTTCGCGCAGGCTGCATTTGTCGCCGGGAGGGGCGGAGCAACTTTCGGTGACAGGTTGCCCCACGACGAGCACTTTTTCGGGCGGCATGTCATATTCCAGGGCGCGCTGACGGGCTATTTCGGTCGGGACGATGATCAGGTCGGCTTGTCGGTCGAACCACAAGGCGTGCGTGCTGACCATGTCAGTCACGACGGTGATGAACGGCGGACGGTTTTTACCGAGGGCTTTCAAAAGGAAGGAATTTGCGAGCGCGTGGACGCTGACCAGCATGTCGTTGGGATGTTCGCGCACCAGCCTGCGCGCCGCACTGCGCACCAACGGCCATAAGGTTGAGGTCATAATGCGCGCCTGCCGGCGGCCGTCGCTGACGTAGAAACCCACGCCCCATAATTCAGGGACGCGCACCAGGTCTGGATAAATTTCGGGCAGGTGGTTGTAGGGCGGTGGCGCATAGTCTTTCAGGAAATCCACCATCTCTGTGGAGACGGCATCGCCGAATTCCAATTCCAGCGCCTCGATGATGGCCTCGGCGGAGGCGCGGTGCCCCCCGCCGGTATCGGAAAAGAGGAAGAGGATGTGGGGTTTTTTGGTCATGTAGTTGGGTAGTTAGGTAGTTAGGTAGTTGGGTGGTTGGTCAGGATGATTTTCAGCCGCCGCGCCAACTCGCGCCGCGTCAACATCACCCGCCGCTGGCAGCCTTTGCACTCCAGACCGATGTCCGCGCCGAGACGGACGATGATCCACTCGTACGAGCCGCAGGGATGCGGCTTGCGCAGGCGGACATGGTCGTTGAGTTGCAGGTCGGGGAGCATGAGAAGATTATACCCCGAAGGGGATTTTGAAATCTCCGCTGGCGCAGGATGTCATCCTGCGCTCAGTTAACCTCGAATGGCGAATTTCCTGATCATTCCTCTTATGAGAAGACCCCCCAGCAGGCTGGAAAATATTATCAAAGAAACCAAAGCCGTCGCATCCAGAATGTGTTGGATTAGCGGTCGCTTCCAATCTGGCTGGCGGCGGTGCGTGAAGGCTTCCAGTTTATCCGCGTCTGCGGCTGGGATGCGCTCGAAAGCGGTTGTTTGGTTTTCTTCTGGGAAAACGTAACCGGCGGGGTTGGTCATGTTGAAATAGCCATCCTGGATAACATTAACCGGGCCGGGTTGGACTTGGGGTTTGAATGCTTCCAGTTCGTAACCAAAGACAACTTCATAGGGAATCAGGCTGCTGGCGTTGCTCCAAAAAACCTCACTCACATCCGCAATTTTATTGACCGGGAATGTATCCCCCGCTCGAATTCGATGGAATGTTTCCAGAGCAGTGCTTACGGTATAGGCGCGGTCCTGCACATCCTCCTTGAAAAGGAAATACGTGCCTTGAAAAGCCAGGACAAGAACGTTGAGAATTAGAAAGATAACAAATGCTTTCTTCCAAGCCCATTTCGAGGCGAACCTTTCGAAACTGATGGCCCCCAGCAAAGCAAGAGGAAAAATAAAGGCGGCCGCGAATCTGAAATTTACGTGCAAAGAACTTAAGACTGGCAGATTCTTCAACAGGGTATAGATACTACCTCGGGCCAGGGTAAATTCGGCGGTTGTCCATGTTGCCAGGAGCAGTAATATGATCGCGCTCCAGCGCCCTTTTCCCGGTACTTTTTCACCCTTCTTTCTGGGCATGAAGTGTGAAATTGCGCCAAGACCCAAGAGAGCGATCAAAACAGGCGACAAGGATACGTCAGTCTCCCAGAAGCCGTAAAACGAGCCGGTCCAGCTGTTCAGGCTGATTGGAACCAGATTTATATCTTTGCCTAGCAACCAGCGCAACGGTACCAGATTCATTGTACCCAGGAGCTGGTAAATCAAGCCTACAATCCCTCTCAGGAGACTGACGTTGTACTGGTCATACATCGTACGAGGGAAGAATCGCATCCATGAATACACGGCAAACAGCTTCGACGCGCTAAGTAATATGGAAAATATTGATCCTGAGATCGCGATCCGCATCAATCGCTTGAATTTAAAAATTTGAGGATAATGCAGATATGCCACCGGCAATGTTATCAGCAATGCAAGCAGCGAAATTACGATTATATAAAATCCTGCCTCATGCACCATCGTCCCTACAACCAGCGCGATAATGATGGCGGAGATGATCTCGGGCAGTGAGGCGGCAAACAAGGCAACCATTATCACAGCCAGCAATGGGAAGGTCTGAAACCCCAGATGGCCGACAGCCACATGTTGGAAGAAAAAACCGTTGACAGAAAAAAACAATCCGCCAAGGACGCCGGTCTGCCAGCGCAGCAGCAGAACGCGGGTCAGGAAATAATACATGGCGAAATAACCGCTCAGGGCAAAAATGACCGTCGCGGCAACCGACGCGCCCCAGGGATTTAGGAGCGGAGTCAATAGCTGCGGCAGCGAGAATTGCATATGCTGGGGACTGGGATAGGCTGGCAATCCACCGCCGAAACTGGGCGTGTACCACTGAATGCTCAAGCCGTTGATCTTATAATGCAAATAGGTATCCAAGAGACGGGGAATGTAGTAAGTATAGTCATGTCCGATATCGGGGTAAGACAGATTCAAGAATACGATCAAAAAAGCGGATATGGCAATTGCATTCAACAAATGAATTGTGAGCTCGAGTTTTCGTTTTGAGTCGTTGAGTTGCAGGTCGGGGAGCATGTCAAGATTATACCCCGAGGTCGGATTTCAACTGCGCATGGCGAGAATTTCATCTGTCCGCGCCATCGCCGCCCCCCCAAAAAATTATGGCTTGATTTGTGATAAACTAATTCTGCCAAGTAGGCCTACGGCACAGAACCCATCAGGAGAGAGAATTATGTCCGCCCATGATCGTGATGCCTTTGAGATAGAAATTGTTGGCCTAAAACGCAGCCTGCCGCTCTTCGAAATTAAGCCCGGCTTGAAGATTGCCATTCTCAACATCCTGGGTGATACCGAACTGGTGCAGGCCTGCGCCGCAGCCCTGGGGAAGGCGCTC
>JBDRTP010000353.1:0-2116 GCA_043823965.1 Chloroflexota bacterium | reverse complement strand
CGACGCCTGTAAATCCAACGCCTGGCGCTACCGCAAAGTTTCAATCCACGCCTCCGGGGGGGAGGCGACGGCATGCCGGACCTCCCCTATAGGGTATCTAATTGTTTCAATCCACGCCTCCGGGGGGGAGGCGACCGCAATATATGGGGGTTCTTGTGTCGTAAGCCCTATATATTGTGCATTTCAGTATCGAAGAGACGTATTCTGGCACACAATTCGGCCCAAAAATGAATCTTTAGGCCAATTGTGGGCCAAAAGCCCTGCGAACCTGCCAGAAAAAACATGTGCACTTGGGGTTCGCATTTCAAAACAAACCCTGTTTACTAAAGATCATCTACGCGATTAATGTGCCTTCCAAGTCAAGACTGGCCTTTGCGCCCACGTGTTCCACGCGGCTGCGCCATTCATCTCCCAGGTAGTAGTAGCGAAGGCTGTCTACTTCGGGATCAATGATTTTCTCCAAAGCGGATTGCAACTGCTTCATGCGCGCCGGGTCGAGTATGCATTCGAATACAGAGTTCTGCACCCGCTGACCATAGTTCTGGCATTGTTTGGCGACCTTGCGCAGGCGCTTTTTCCCAGCATCAGTTTCGGTGCTCACGTCATAAGTAATCAGGACCATCATCGGTGGCCTCCTAATTCCAGAAGAAGGGCGGGTAGGCGTCGATGTCGCCGCGCAAAAAACGGGCCAGCAGCAATGCCTGAACGTGCGGGATCAGCCCAAACGGGATGCGTTCTTTGAGATAGGGATGGAGGATCTCTTCCTTCTTGCGCTCCTGCCAGGCGGTCAGCACGGTTTTGCGGGTATCGTCGTCCATCAGGATGCCTCCGCTTTCTTTTTGAGTGAATCCTTTGCCGGTGACCTGTTTGCGGTTGACCAGCGAAAGCGCCAGCCGGTCGGCAAACACCGGGCGGAGTTCCTCCACCAGATCCAGAGCCAGGGAGGGGCGTCCGGGCCGGTCCTGGTGCAGGAAGCCCACGTAGGGGTCCAGCCCGACCGTTTCCAGGGCCGAGGCAACGTCATTGGTCAGCAGGGTATACAGGAACGAAAGCAGGGAGTTCAGGTTATCCAATGGCGGCCGGCGCGAGCGTTCCTTGAAGGAAAAATCCTCGCGCTGCTGCAAGATCAATTGGTCGAACACGCCGAAGTAGATTTTCGCCGCGCTGCCCTCGAACCCCATCAAATCACCGATGGTCTTGCAGTCCTGGATGACGCTCAGAGTCTCTTTGAGCGAAGTGGATGCCTTGCTCAAGACCTGGACATCCACCAGCATGGCGTGGTCGCGCAGGGCGCGTTCGATGACTTTGCGGCAGTTGGCGATCTTCCCAAGCAGGAAAGAGGCGGCGATGGGCACGCTTTCCTCATTTTTCTCCGAGACAGCGTATTGCTTTTTCCGAAGCAGAACATTGCCCTTGACCTTGCCGGTGACGCGCGCCAGGAAGCGCCCATTGGGAGAGAGAAAGCACAGGCCAACATTATGCTCAGCGCACGCGCCCATCAGCGCCGGGCTGGCGCCGAGATAATTGAAACAGACGATATTCTCCAGGTTGTGCAGGGGCAGGCGCGTGGATGTATTTTCGTCTTTTTTGACCACCACGTTTTCGCCGTCCAGGGTGAGATAGGCTTCGGGGGTGGTGACGTACAGCACGTTGGCAAGTTTTTTCATGGCCTACGCCCCTTCGATCTGCTGTTGGATGTATTTTGAAGCCGGGATTACTTTCTCTTGCAGCGTGGGCAGGCACACATCGGCCAGCGAGCAGGAGCGGCAGGCTTTGGATATCTTGACGCGCGGGGTGTAGCCTCTTTGAAAGTAGGCGTGCATTTCCTCCGACATTTCACGTACCAGGTCGCGCAGTTCAGCGGTCAGTTCCACTTCAACCCGGTGGCGGGTTTCGCCATAATAAAGATACCCAAACGGAATCGCTGTCGAGAGCATTTCTTCGAGGCAGATGGCCTGGGCGCATAACTGCGCTTCGTCGCAGGGGTCGCGCTTTTCGTGGCCGCGTTTATATTCCACCGGGGCGGGCAGGAAAAGACCGTCCCGCCCCGGCAGTTGTACACCCTCCGGCGACTCGGTAAATTCGACCACATCACAGACACCCGATAGCCCCAGGC
>JBDRTP010000352.1:0-4900 GCA_043823965.1 Chloroflexota bacterium | reverse complement strand
GCCACGCCGAGGTCGTGCAAATCGGCGTAGAGAATGACAAGATGCAGCGCGAGATGCAGAATCTTGGGATTGATTTCTATAAGATGCACCGGACGTATGTAAAGGATTTAGAAAATTAGGACAGAAGTTACGCACTTGATGAGCGTGGGAAAGGCTTTTGCCACGCATTGCACAAATTGAAGAAACCCGGCATCTTACAGATACCGGGTTTCTCATTCTTGGTGTTCAGGAACTTTTAGGGCGTGCGTGCAATGCGGGGGGCGCCCCACAGGGCGCGGTCGCCGGTCGGAGACCCGTTGGCCAGCACGGTCAGGATGAACTTGACATTTTGACCCGCCAACGAACTCAGGTCGAGATCCAGACGGTAATATAAGCCTTCGTATTTCTCGGAGGCTGTCTTAAAGGTCTGCACCGCTCCGCCGCCAATTTGATAATCCAATCGGAAGACAACATTACAAGATGTGGCATTGTACTGGCAGTTGACGATGCTCTGGAAGCGGTCGCCGGATTGGACGGTGAAAGCCGGGTAAATTCCCTGGATGTAACCATTTGTCACGTTCTGGGGGAAGGTCAATAGGCCGGATTGGCCCGTAGTGCCGTCTTCCAGATTCGGCGTATCGAGCTTCAGGATAAATCCATTAGCAGCTCCGTCCGTACCGGGGCAGGGCAACGCGCCTGCACCGCTCGTCCAGGTGGCCGAGCAGGCATTGGTATAGAAGTCGTAGGCCGTGCTGTACGCGCTGGTCACGTTGATATCCACCCAGAAGGGATCCGTGCCATTTGTGCCGATACCGAACTTTACACCTGAGGCGTTGCGCAGCTTCCAATAACCCCGATAGTGGCCGCTGGCATTCGGGGCGGTCATCGCGGCCGAGAGGTTGATCATCTGGCCCGGAGCGACGCTGGCGGGCAGATAGATCACGGGGATGGCGTTCATGGCATCTCCACTAAAGAAGACCAGTGCATAGGATGTCGTCCAGGTGCATGTGCCAACGTTCTTTAAGCGCCAGGTCTTGGTGAAGGGTGTGCCGCCTGTGAAGGTCGTGCCATCCGGAATGCTGATGTCAGTTATGAATGTGGCGCGGTCACAGGCTGTGGGTATGGGTGTGGACGTGGGGGTAGGCGTGGGTGGCGTGCCGGTGGCGGTTGGGGTCGAGGTGGGCGGTATTGAGCCTCCACGTACAATGCGCGGCGCGCCCCACAATGCCCGATCACCGGTGGGATAGCCGCTCGCCAGGATGGTCAGGATGAATTTGACGTTCTGGCCTGCCAGGGAACTCAAATCGAGGTTGGCGCGGTAATACAGGCCCTCATACTTCTCCTTGAATGTCCAGAAAGTCTTGACCGGGCCTGAGCCGATCTGGTAATCCAGCCGGAAAGTGACGTAGCAGCTCGTGGCATTGTACTGGCAGTTGACGATGCTCTGGAAACGATCGCCGGATTGGACGGTGAAGGCCGGGTAAATCCCCTGGATATAACCATTGGTCACATTTTGGGGGAAAGTCAACAAACCCGGGGAAGTATCGGTCACGCCATTCTCCAGCCTGGGATTATCTATTTTCAAGACGAAGCCCTTGGCGTCGCCGTCCGTGCCGGGGCAGGGCAGTATCCCCGCACCGCTCGTCCAGGTGGCTGAACAATAGTTGGCGACGAAGTCGTAACCGGTGACATAACTGGTGGAAACATTTATATCCACCCAGAATGACTTGTTGGCGTACGTCCCGATGCCGAACAAGACGCCAGAGGCGTTGCGCAACTGCCAGTATCCCCGGTAGCGGCCGTTGACGGCCGGCGCGGTCATGTTAACCGACACGTCCACCGTCCCTCCGGGAGCCACGCTAGATGGCAGGTTGACCACACTGGGCGCGCCCATCAGACTGCCGCTGACAAAGACCAGGGCATAAGAGGTCGTCCAGGTGCATGTGCCGATGTTCTTAAGTCGCCAGGTCTTGGTGAACGCCGCGCCGGGTGCGAAGCTGGTGCCATCCGGCACGCTGACGTCGGCGATGAACTGCGCCCAGTCACAGCGCGTCACCGCGGCGGCCGGCTGCGGGCCAAAGATGGCCGCCGGCATGAATTGCGCCAGGATGGTCAAAATCAGGACAACCGGGATGATCATGCGTCGTGAAATCATGGGTTCCTCCTCCACAAATCAGTGGTCTAAGCGCAGGGCAAAGTTATCTCCAACGCGTGGGAACGACCCCTGCCGAGTAGGCCTTCGGCAAACCACTTGAAAGACGACTTTTCGACGAGAAATGTTCCCACTTATAGTTCCTCTGTATAATGATAATGCATTTTTCGAAAAATGGATATACCATTTTTGACCCTCACCCCCTGTACTTTTTGCCCGCTACTTTACCCCCCAGGAAGAGCCATGTGGCGGCTTATTTTGATTATTCGCTGTCTGGAGGTATGCACGCAAAACCTGTCAGGCGCGGAGTCCGAAGTCTCCCGACTTCGGGCAAAATCAGGAGATTTTGCAGTCCAAGCTGACACACGTCTGGAGATGTTAACCTCCATTACCATCTCAGGCGCGCTATAATCTTATTATGCCCCGCAAAATCCTGCACCTCGACTTGGATGCCTTCTTCTGCGCGGTGGAAGAGCTGCGGGATGCCTCGCTGCGCGGCAAACCCTTTGCCGTGGGCGGGCGACCGGAAACGCGCGGGGTGGTCTCCTCCTGCTCGTATGCGGCGCGTAGTTTCGGGGTGCGCTCGGCCATGCCGATGAGCCGCGCCCTACGCCTCTGCCAGGGACTCATCGTCATCTCGCAGCACTGGAGCAACTACGGGGAAATGTCCGATAAGGTGATGGAACGCCTGCGCAGCCTCGCCCCGCTGGTCGAGCAGGTCTCGATTGACGAGGCCTTCGTGGATATCAGCGACATGTGCAGGCCAGCCTCGGGCGCAGCCGCGACGCCCGAAACAATTGCCCGCAACCTGCAATCCGAAATCCGCACTGATCTTGGCCTGCCTTGTTCGATCGGGATTGCTTCCAATAAACTGGTTGCCAAGATCGCCACGGAAGTAGGCAAGAAATCGGGGAAGCAGGGCGAGCCGCCCAACGCCATCACCCTCGTCCCCGCTGGGGAGGAAGCCGCCTTTCTCGACCCCCTGCCGGCGGATATGCTGTGGGGCGTTGGCCCCAAGACCGCCGCCAGACTGGCCGAACTGGGCATCCACACCATCGGCGACATCGCCCGCTGGCCCGCAGATGACCTGATCCACCGCTTCGGCGAGAATGGCCGTGAGCTTTCTCGCCGCGCGCGCGGCCTCGACGACCGGCCGGTAGTGACCGAACATGCCGTCAAATCCATCAGCCAGGAGGTCACCTTCGCCCGTGACATAAGCGATGATAGAGCACTGGAAGGCACCTTGCGCGACCTGGCCGCACAAGTGGGCCGCCGCCTGAGACGAGCCGACCTGGCCGGGGCGACGGTCAAGATCAAAATCCGCTGGCCGGACTTTACCACGTTGACCCGGCAGGTGACCCTCACTCAACCGACAGACCAGGACGAGGAGATTGCCGTCACCGCCTTCGACCTGCTGGCGAAGGTGCGGCCAAAGGGCAAGGCGGTGCGCTTGATCGGCGTCGGCGTGACTGGGCTGGGCGCGCCGGTGCGACAGCTTGAATTGTGGGGCGAAGATGCCGAGAAGGCGCGCCGTTTGCAAGCCACGTTAGATGCACTCCACGAGCGTTTCGGCGATAAAGCCATCCGGCGCGGCAAACCACACAAATAGGCTGTTGTATAATATTGCTATGCAAGTATTCAGGAGGAGGATGCCATGATAAAACTTGATCTGCGAAAAGAACTGAAATACCTCTACGCGCCTTCCGCCAAGAAGGTAGAGATTGTCGAAGTGCCCCGCTTCCAATTTGCTATGATTGACGGGCAGATCGAGGCGGGCGAGGGGCCGTCCACTTCGGCTTCGTTCCAGGAGGCGCTGCAAGCCCTCTATGGCATATCGTACACGCTCAAGTTCACTGCCAAGTTGCGCAAGGAGAATCCCATTGACTATCCGGTCATGGCGCTGGAAGGGCTGTGGTGGGTGAAATCAGGCGAATTCAGCTTCGAACGCAAGGAGGACTGGCTCTACATCCTGATGATGCTCCAGCCGGACTTCATCAGCGCGGAGATGTACGCGGAAGCCCTGGAACAACTGCGCAAGAAGCGCGGCGATAACCCGTCACTGGCGAAGATGCGCCTCGAGTCATTCGAGGAAGGCCTGTCCATGCAGATCATGCACATCGGGCCTTATGACGATGAGCCAGCCACCATCGAAAAAATGGACGCCTTCGCTCGCGAGAACGGATACCGCCCGCGCGGCAAGCATCACGAAATCTATCTCAGCGACCCACGCCGCGCCGAGCCTGCCAGGCTCAAAACTGTTCTGCGGCACCCGATAGAGAAAATGTGAGATATTCACCACAAAGGACACAAAGGGCACGAAGAATAGACTTTATCCGTAATAAAAACCGATCCACGAAGGAACACGAAAAAAGACGAATTTTTTTGGGAATTCTCCTTGAAGTGATGACTTTACAGCATTTTTTCGTGTCCTTCGTGTGGCTTCGTGGAGAATCTTTTTATTGCGAATAATGTCTATTCTATTGGAGCGCGAAATATGCCAGTCAAAACCCATTCCATCTCCATCAGCACGCGCGGCAATGCTGACATCATTGACATCACCGAGGAGGTTGGCCGTGCTGTGGCCGAATCCGGGCTGAAATCCGGCACGGTCACAGTCTTCACCCCCTCCTCCACCAGCGGGCTGACCACCATCGAGTACGAATCCGGCGCGCTCGCGGACCTGCGCCGTCTATTTGACGAAATCCTGCCAGCGGATCGGGAGTACGCGCATAACGCGCGCTGGGGCGACGGCAACGGTCACAGCCACGT
>JBDRTP010000351.1:0-5352 GCA_043823965.1 Chloroflexota bacterium | reverse complement strand
ATGTTGGGTGGCTTCAAAAGCGAGAGGCGGGAGGTTATCGAGCGGGAAGAAGGCGGCCTGGTCGGCGTCGTCGTGGGCGGCAAGTTGACCACTCAAAACTTCGCCGCGGTAGACGATGAGGATGTTCGCGCCGCGCGGGTGCTCCAGACCGGCGATCACGTCCATCACGCTTGTGGCGCGCACGCTCAGGCCGGTCTCTTCCAGGCACTCACGCTCGGCAGCCCGCGCCGGGTCTTCGCCGGCATCCACGAAACCGGCGGGGAGTGTCCATTTGCCGCGCTGGGGTTCGTTAACGCGGCGGACAAGCAGCACGCGGCCATTTTGCTCAACCAGGACGGCCGCGGCGACTTTGGGGTCGGGGAAGTAGATCCAGCCGCACTGCGGGCAGACGGGACGGACTTTCCCGAAGCGCGTTTGATGGCTGATTGCGTTGCCACAGCGGGGGCAGTAGTTGATTTCGGCGGCCAGGGACATGGGAGGATAAAACGTAATGCGTAAAGCGTAATGCGTAATGCGCAAGTTGCAAAACGTAATGATATTCGTTTCACAAATTACGTTTTACGTTTCACGTTTTACGTTCCACGTTCCACTTTTTTCGCAAATGCTCGGTAAGTCTGCCAGCGGATGAGGAAGGCTGAACCGCCAAGAATGACGGCCAGCGCCAGCAGCGCGATTTGCAGTGGACTCAGGGTGAAAGGCGGCTTCGCTGCGTTCTCTTCCGTCGTTGGGGGTGCAGACGGTGGGGCGGGTTGTTCCAACGTGCGGGCTTCAGGTGCAGGAGTCGCTTCCTCTGTAACGGTTGCTTCAGGCATTGCCTCGGGCGCGAGCAGGGTCATGCTTTCAGGTGTGGGGGAGAGGGGCTTCGAAGCGCCCCCGCCGAGTAGGCCTTCGGCAGTCATGCTTTCAGGTGTGGGGGAGAGGGCCAGCTCTTCGGCGGCGACCGGTGCAGGAGCTTTCTCGGCAGCGCCAGCGCCCATGTCCAACGGCGCGGCAGCTATTTTGGGTGCGGCGGCCAGTGGAGCGATCAGGTTACCGGCAAATGTGAAGAAGAGCAAAATGGTGGCAACGACAGACGCCAGCCGGAAAATCGGCACGGCGCGCGGCAGGGGCGGTTTGAGGCCTGCCATTTTGGGCGTCAGCGTGAAATTACGCGGGGTGCGTCGCTGCGGTGTGCGGCGGAGAATCGCGCGGGTGGCGCGTAAATCATCCAGCGCGGCGGACAGGTTCGGGTCCGTTTCGATGCGGGAGTTCAGGCGCGCCCGTTCAGCCAGGGATAGTTGTCCATCCAGGCAGGCCGAAAGTTGTTCCACGTCGCGGAGGGGAGGTGTGTTCATGAGCCGCTCTCCTTTTCCAGACGGAAGGCGGCGGGTAAAAGTTCCCGGAAGGCCTGCAGGCACTCGCGCAGGCGCAGGCGGGCGCGCGCCAGGCGGCTCTTGACGGTGCCGATCGGCTTGCGCAATGCCGCGGCGACTTCGCTGTAATCCAGACCCTGGATGTCAGCCAGCACGACCACAGTTCTGAATTCGACGGGCAGGCCATCCAGGCAGTGTTGGATGGCATGTTCAAGTTCCTTTTGTTCGAGCTGTTCTTCAGGAGAGAGGTGTGGGTCGGCCAGCCAGCGCGGCTCCTTGACTTCTTCGTCGTCTTCGGTAACGGGTTCAAGGGGCGTGGTCGGGCGGCGTTTCCGGCGGCGCAGTTCGTCGTAACAGGCGTTGGTGACGGTGCGCAAGAGCCAGGCGCGGAAGGAGCCGCCGCGGTAGGCGCTGAGGCTGCGAAAAGCCGAGAGGAAGGCTTCCTGCGCGGCATCCGCAGCCAGTTCTTCATCGCCCAGGATGCGCAGAGCGGTGTTGAAGATGCAATCCTGGTAGGCCAGCACCAGGCGGTTGAAGGCCTCCAGGTCGCCGCGTTGGGCGTCACGGATGAGGGTGGATTCGTCCATTGGGAGTATTTTATCACCACGCGGAGTATTCACCACAAAGGCACGAAGGCACAAAGATTTTTGGCTCTTTGGGAGTTACCGTGATTCGTACACGGATTGCACGGATTTCACGGAATTACACGGAAAAAACCTTTAAAAATCCGTGTTTTCTCCATGCTTGTCCGTGTAATCCG
The DNA here is from genome assembly GCA_043823965.1 of Chloroflexota bacterium. GTDB lineage: Bacteria > Chloroflexota > Anaerolineae > Anaerolineales > Villigracilaceae > CG2-30-58-95. The sequence continues at coordinate 3,240 of JBDRTP010000351.1, read as the reverse complement.
TGTTCAAAGGGTTTTAATCACGGCGATTCCCAATGAGCCAGATTTTTTCGTGTCTTTGTGCCTTTGTGGTTAATTTTCTTCGTCCTTTTCGGACTGTTCCTCGGAACGCATGTGCGGGAACAGCAGCACATCGCGGATGCTGTGTTTATCGGTGAGAAGCATCGTCAAGCGATCCACGCCCATGCCGAAGCCGCCGTTGGGAGGCATACCGTAACGCATGGCGCGCAGATAGTCCTCGTCCATTGGGTGCTTTTCCTCGTCGTCGGCTTTGTAATCACGGCCCATCTCGAGGAAACGCTGCTCCTGGTCGAGCGGGTCGTTTAGCTCGGTGAAGGCGTTGCACAGTTCGAATCCGGCCACGTAAGCTTCGAAGCGTTCCACGGTCAGCGGATCGCCAGGCTTGGATTTGGAGAGCGGTGAAATGTCGCGCGGATAATCGTACAGGAAGGTTGGCTGGATGAGCGTCGGTTCGAGGAACTCGCCCAGCAGGAAGTCTATCAGCTTGCCGCGCGTGGCCTGCGGATCTGGCATCCTGCCGATCTTTTTGATGGCGGCGAAAAGCGACTCGGCGGTCGGGTGGGCGGCGATATCGATGCCGGCGGTTTCTTTCAATCCCTGGCGCATTTCCAGCCTTCGCCAGGGCGGGGTGAAATCCAGCTCGTGGCCCTGATAAGTTACTTTGCACGTACCCAGCACTTTCTCCGCGACGTAGGCGACCATCTGCTCGGTCAGTTCCATCACCTGCAGGTAGTCGGCATAGGCCGAGTAGAATTCCAGTTGGGTGAACTCTGGATTGTGCTTGTACGAGACGCCCTCGTTGCGGAAGTCACGCCCGATCTCGTAGACGCGTTCCAGGTTGCCGACCAGCAGGCGTTTGAGATATAGTTCGAACGAAATGCGCAGGTACAGATCCTGTTTGAGCTGGTTGTGATGGGTGACGAACGGCCTGGCCGCCGCGCCGCCATAGATGGGCTGCAGGATGGGAGTCTCGACTTCCAGAAATCCGTGTTCATCCAGGAATTGGCGCAAGGCTCGCAGGATGGCCGCCCGCGTGCGAAAGACCTGCCGCACTTCAGGGTTGACAGCCAGATCGGCGTAACGTTGGCGGGCGCGCAGATCCGCGTCCTCGAGCGCCGCGTGGTGGATGACCTGTCCATCCTCGGTTGTTTCGTCCTTGGCGGCGGGCAGAGGCGAGACGGCCTTGGCCAGCATCTTGAAATCCTGAACGTGCAACGTCACCTCGCCGGTGCGGGTGCGGAAGATGAAGCCGGTAGTCTGGATGAAATCACCCAGGTCGAAGATGCGATTGAAGAAATCGAGTTTGTCTTCGCCGAGGTCGTTGGCGCGCAGGAAAAGCTGGATGCGTCCGTCGCCGTCTTCGATGTGGGCGAAGGTGATCTTGCCCATCCGGCGGACGGCGCGCAGGCGCCCAACCAGCGTGGCTTTCACCTCGGCTGGTGCAGCCTGGCCGGCATCCTTCTGCGCAGCACCCTTCGATGAACTCAGGGCAGCGCCTACTCGGTCGGCTTTTTCGAAGGCGGCAATGGCCTGGGCGCTGGTGTGCGTCCGCTCGGCGCGGTGGGGAAATGGTTCGATCCCCTCGGCGCGCAGTCCTTCGATTTTTGCCAGGCGGATCTTTTCAAGGGAGGTGTACTCTGACATTCGACAACCTTTCTGGCTTATTTTACCATTGACCTCTCTCGCCCCCACCCGACCCTCCCCCTTTCTTCCCTGCATTCAGGGGTGGAGGTGGTCCCCCTCTTCGGTGCAGTTTTCGAGGACACTGTGGGAAATGAACCGCGAAGGCGCGAAGAACGCCAAGAAAAACCTAAAAAAACCTTCGCGGGCTTCGTTTCTTCGCGGTTCAAATCCATGATCCTGCGACTGCACTCAACAGGGAAACTACCGGGGTGGACAGGCGTCAAAAAAAAGCCCCGCGCTTCCCAAACAGGTTGCGCGGGGCATGCCGAAGCCTACTCGGTAGGCGTGACGGCCCCAGCTTATCCGATCTTGAGGATGCGAACTTTATATATCCCGCCAGGAGCTTCCACTTGAACTTCGTCGCCGGCGCGATGATTCAAGATGACTCTGCCAATGGGTGATTCGTTGGAAATACGCCCCTCGCGCGGATTGGCTTCCGCCGCGCCGACGATGATGTATTTCTCTGGTTTTGAGCCTTCTTCCTGAATGGTGACGGTCGAGCCTATCTGGACAATGTCGGCCTTCTCTTTCCCAGTATCCTCGATCACACGCGCAGAAGCCAGGATGATTTCGAGTTCCTGGATGCGGCCTTCCACAAAAGCCTGCTCGTTCTTGGCGGCCTCGTACTCGGCGTTCTCGATCAACTCGCCGCCGTCCATCGCCTCGTGCAGACGGTTGGCGATTTCCAGGCGTTTAACCGAGCGCAGGTATTCAAGTTCATCCTGAAGTTTCTGAAAACCTTCACGGGTCAGAAAGTTGGTTGGCATGATTCTTTCCTGGGTAAAAATACGATGCATCTCTGTTTCAGAGATGCGTCCGCTGTGTAGGTCTCCCTACCCGCCGAGTGCGCAGCACCTACTCGGTAGGCCTTTCGAAGAACCTGCGGTCGGCAGTTAAATATATCATGTTTCAAGTCCAAAAGCAAGACGCGCACAGTAAATTTAAGCTGTTGGAAAGGAACCCGTTTTCTCTGAGAAAACGGGTTCCTGGTGACGCGGACGAAAATTAAGCTGATCGCCAGAGCCGGATTCCAGCACTGCCCTGCCAACCGATTAGGTGCTGCGCATAGGATTGGATCATCTCTTGCATCTTCTCCAAATCCTCGAACAATATGCCAATCTGGGATGTGTACGCGGCAATGCCCTCCTGCCAGGCGCGGCAGCCAGCCTTCGAAACGGGATGCACCTCGGCCTGCATACCGCTCGTGAGCGTCTCCACAGCTGAGGCATCCTTGAGCAGGTAGGGGATGTCGGCATAATAATGCAAGGGTCGTTCGAGAGCCTCGACCGCGCCGCGCGTCAGACGATGATCCACGTGCCCGCCGATGGTCAACGGGCAGACGAGGGTATCCTCTGGCTTGAGGCTGGCGGCCAGGAAGGCGCGCAGCGTCTCGACCAGCGGCCTGTCGGCGGGATGGATTTCGCCCATGAAATTGTTCGGGTTATAAAGCCACGTCCCGTCTTGTCCAGAACGGTAGATGCAATCCGGGATGGATAAGTGCCGGTATCTGGCCGCGACGGCGCGACAGGCTGCCATGTC
>JBDRTP010000350.1:0-6621 GCA_043823965.1 Chloroflexota bacterium | reverse complement strand
ATCTGGAACGTGCCAAGGGTCATGATATCCGCATCGTTTATTCAACGTTTGATGCCCTTGAGATTGCCAGAAAGAACCCCGGAAAAAACATCGTTTTTTTGGGCGTGGGCTTTGAGACCACCGCACCGACAGTCGCGGCCTCCATCCTGACTGCGCAACAGATGAATATCGACAACTTCTTTGTTTTTTGCGCCCACAAATTGGTCCCGCCGGCCCTGGTCGCTCTATGTGAAGCCAAGCGCACCAACATCGACGGTTTTGTCCTCCCCGGCCATGTTTCCGTAATAATCGGTACAAAGGCCTATCAGCCTTTTTTCGAACAGTTTCAAGTCCCGTGCGTCGTGGCGGGATTCGAGCCGGTCGATATCCTGCAAGCCATCCTGACGCTGGTCCAGCAGATCGAAACCGGCAGACCGGAACTTTCCAACGCCTACCAGCGGGCGGTAACATTTGAGGGCAACCCAAAGGCCCGAAAGATCATGCAGGATGTATTTGAAACTGCGGATGCGAACTGGCGCGGCATCGGGACGATTCCGGGAAGCGGTCTTAAGATTAGAAGCAAATTTGCTGCCTTTGACGCCCGCAACGTATTCAACGTCATTGTTCCCGAGGCAAAGGAATTCAAGGGCTGTATTTGCGGCCAAGTTCTCACCGGCATAAGCGTTCCGAGCGACTGTCCGCTCTATAAAAAAGCCTGCACTCCCATGGAACCGGTAGGTCCCTGCATGGTCTCCAGCGAAGGAACCTGCGCAGCATACTATCGCTACCACGGCACCTGATTTGGCCCCGGATTGTCATACCTGAAACAAGTATAGCAAGCCGCCGGGCCATTGCCTTCATTCGTAATGCGCGTCCGCACTTTCTGCCGGCTTATCCTGCCAGCCGCCGCCGAGGGCTTTGTAAAGGGCCACCAGGTTGGTGGAGACAGTGCGGGTGCTTTGCACCAGAGCGTCTTCGGTGGTATAAAGTGCGCGCTGGGCCTGCAGCACGTTCAAAAAGTCGGTTTGCCCCTCGGTATATAGCGTTTCGGATAGCGTCACGGCTTTGCGATTGGCGGCCACGGCCGCCATGAGCGCGTTGCGATGGGCCTGTTCTTTGGCTGAGGCGATCAGTGCATTTTCGACTTCCTGCAGGGCGGTTAATACGGTCTGCTGATAGGCAATGATCTCCTGCTCCTGCAAGGCCTTTTGCAGCTCCACACCGGCGCGGATCCGGCCGGTCTCAAACAGACGCCAGCGCACCGATGGACCGAAAGACCAAAAGCGGTTGGCCCAGTCGAACCACGAACTGAAATCGCTGGATTGAAAGCCGGTGGAACCGGCGATGGTGAACTTGGGGAACAGCTCGGCCGCAGCTACGCCGATGCGCGCCGTGGCCGCATGGATCCGGGCTTCGACCCTGCGGATGTCCGGTCGACGGCGCAGCAGTTCCGACGGCACACCGGCAGGCACCTGCGGCGGGGATCCCGGAATGGTTCCGACCGGAGATAATTCCGCTCTCAAAGCCGCCGGCGGGGCGCCCAAAAGGACACTGAGGCTGTGGATCGCCTGTTGGGTTGAAGACTCCAGCAGGGGGATCTGGGCGGAAGTGGTGGCGGTTTGGGCCTCGGCGTTGGCCACGTCCAGTCCGCTGACAAATCCGCCCTCGAAGCGTTGGCGGGTCAATAGAGCGCTGTGTTCCTGGGTCGCCAGGTTCTGCCGGGTAATGGCGATTTGCTGCTGAAAGGTGCGCAGGTTGATGTAGTTGCGTGCCACCTCGGCCGTCAAGGTCACAAGGACGTCCCGATGCGTTTCGACGGCGGCTTGCAGATCGGCTTCGGCGGCTTCCAGATTGCGCCGCTGTCCGCCGAAAAGATCGATTTCTCAGCCGGCGTCAAAGCCGGCCTGGTATTGATTATCGGTAGCCGCACCGGTTCGATTTCCGGCGGAAGAGCGGTTGCGTTGATAAGCACCCGAGGCGTCGAGCGTCGGGCCCAGGCCCCCTGCGGCCACGCTTTTGGCTGCACGGGCCTGGCGAATGCGGGCCTCGGCCAGTTTAAGATCAAGATTGGAGGCGGCCGCCCTTTCTACCAGTGACGTTAAAATCGGATCTTGAAAAACGGTCCACCAGTCTGCCAATTTATTATCATCAGATGCCGACGCCAGGCGTGAGGATTCCGCAGTGGAAGCGGCCCAGTCGGCGGGCACCGTCACCTGTGGGCGCTGGAAGTCAGGACCCATCATACAGCCGGATAACAAGGCCAGGCTGAGCCCGGCCATCAGGGCCAGAGAAGGTCTCGCAGCGTGCCATAACCGCAGGCTTCCTGGAAATGTGCTGAGAGATTTTTTCGACGAGTTTTTAAAAATGGCCGATGGCCAATGACCAATGTCAAACAAGGTTTTTGTCCTTTTAAACTGGTTTGATGTTTTTTGCAGCCGGATCAAGGGTAATCGAAATATCCATGTCGCAAAAAGTGATCATTCGTAACGCAAGGCCTCAATGGGATCCAGCAGCGAGGCTTTCCAAGCCGGATAGAATCCGAAGACAATGCCGGCGGCGGCCGAGACCAGCACGGCAGCGACAATGGCCGTAAAAGAGGTTTCTACCGGCCAACGCAGCAACAGGCGCACCAAGTGCGAGCCACCGTGGCCCAGCAGGATGCCCAAGGCCCCGCCTACCAGGCAGAGGACCACGGCTTCCACCAGGAACTGCCGCAGGATGTCACGGCTGCGGGCCCCGACCGCCATGCGCAGGCCGATCTCGCGGGTCCGTTCCGTGACCGAAACCAGCATGATGTTCATGATTCCCACCCCGCCCACCACCAGAGAGATCATGGCCACGCAGAGCAAAAGATTGGTCATCAAGGTCGTGGTCGCTGAAAGGGTGTTGGATATCTCCGTCATGTCGCGGAGACTGAAATCGTCCGGTTCGCCCGGGCGAATGCGATGTCGCTCGCGCAGCGCCGTGGTGATCTGCCGTATGGCGGCGGGAATTTCATCGGTGCTTCGCGCCGCCGCCAGAATATGATCGATATTGGCGAAGCGCACCGGCATGGGATTGTCGGCGGCCTGGATCTCCGACCTTTCCGGGTAGAGGCTGGGCTGGCCGCCTGGGTAGAGATTGCTCAGCGTGTTCACCGAGCTGCTTGAGGAACTGCCGGCAGCGCTCTGGTTGGTGTTTTCGAGCGTGGAGCCCGTCACCCGGTACTTGATCGTGGACCATGGCGCCAGGATGACGTCGTCCTGGTCCATACCCATCATGTTGGCGCCTTTGCGGCCGAGCACGCCCACAACCCGGAAGGCTACGTTCTTGATGCGGATCTCCCTTCCTACCGGCGATTCTCCTTGAAACAGCTCACGCACCAGAGTCTGTCCCAACAGGCAGACCTTGTTGGCGTTTAGGACGTCCCGATCGGTAAAGAGTTCCCGCGCCCATGGTCCAGTTCTGCACGTCCAGAAATGCCGGCGTGACGCCGTAAATAAACGTCGGGACCCAGTTGCGGCTGCCGTAAACCACCTGGGCCCTGGTATGGACGAGGGGAGCGGCGTTGCGAATGGACGGGCATTCCCGCAGAATGGCCTCGCAGTCTTCGGGCGTGAGGGTCGTGGCGCTGCCCGATCCGAAGGTCACACCGCCGCTTGAGGCCGCACCGGGACTCAGATTCAGGACATTGGCCCCCATGCTGGAAATCGCCTTGCGGATGGCCCCCGAGGAGCCGGCGCCAATCTCCATCATAGCGATGACGGCACCGACACCGATCACGATGCCCAATGTCGTCAGCATAGCCCGCATCGGGTTGCGCCGCAGAGCCTTCATGGCCGTTCGAACCGTGCGATAGATCTTCATTTTGCGTCTTCCCTTTTTGCCGATGGCTGCTCGCACGCTAGCTGAGAAGCAAGCAGCCCCCCAGGGTCGCCCAAAGCACCGTCAACGATCACACCGTCGTGGATGTGGATGACGCGACCGGCACACCGGGCCACCATGGCGTCGTGGGTGACCACGATGATGGTGATAGCTTCTGTTTGATTGAGCTGCTGGAACATGTCTAGAACTTCTTTGCTGGTGCGCGAGTCGAGGTTGCCGGTAGGCTCGTCGGCGAACAGCAATGACGGGCGGTTGATCAGGGCCCGGGCGATGGCCACCCGCTGCTGCTGGCCGCCGGAAAGCCGCGAAGGTTCATAATTTAGGCGGTCCTGCAGCCCGACGCGGCCAAGAATCTCTGCGGCCCGCTGCCGGGCATCACGCTCGTAAATATTGCCGGCGGCGTACGACAACGGCATGGCCACGTTATCCAGGGCGCTGGTACGCGGCAGCAGGTTGAAGTTCTGAAAAACAAATCCCAACTTGCGGTTGCGCAGCAGGGCGCGCTGGTCGGCGGGGAGCCGCGACACTTCTTCCCCGTCGAGCCGATAGGTTCCCGAATCGGGTCGATCAAGGCACCCCAGAATGTTCATCAGGGTGCTTTTACCCGATCCGGACGTACCCATCAGAGCGACCATTTCACCGCGGGCCACCGTCAGCGAGACGCCCTTGAGCACGGGTACGGCGATGTCGCCCATTTGATAGGTTTTGTAAATGTCGTGCAGCTTGACGATAGGTTCCATAGCTATATTGTTCCGACCTGGTCCGAATGCATCAGCGCGATCCTTCACTTCGGCTGCGTCGCAGGAACTGCGGCGTGAATGGATTTTTGGCATCGGCCGGCGCGGCTTTTTGGCTCTGGATGCCGGTAACGACCGTCCGACCATCGGTCAGGTCCTGGCCTTGGACCTGGGTCACTGCGCCGTCGCTCAACCCGACGCGCACCGTTACAGGGCGCACGTATTGTCCCTCCAGCGACCAGATGACGCCACGGTCGATTCCAGCGGGCGCCTGGTCAGCCTTTACTCCGGGCTGCCGGCCTTGATCGACTTTCGGTCTGTTTTGATCGGGCTGTTGGAGCGCTTTGCGGAAAACGGGCGCAATCTGCTCGGTCTTGGGCTCCCAGTGCAAGGCGGCGTTGGGTACCAGCAGGACATTGCTGAGGTGCTGCAACTCGAACTGCACATTGGCAGTCAGGTAAGGCAGCAGACGTTTGTCCGTGTTGTCGGTGACGATTTCCACGGTGTAGGTGACCACGTTCTGGGTCATGGCAGCATTCAGCCGCACTTTGCCCACCGTACCCTGGAAGGTTTCACCGGGGAAGGCATCCACGGTGAAGGTCACCGGCTGGCCGGGATGAATCTTGCCGATATCGGCTTCATTGACCGCAACCCAGACCTGCATGCGGGTCAGATCCTTGGCAATCAAAAACAGACTGGGAGCGTTGAGGCTCGCCACTACGGTCTGACCGATGTTGACACGCCGGTCGATGATGACCCCTTTGACCGGTGAGATGATCGTACAGTAGCCCAGGTTACGCAGGGCGCGTTGCAGCACTGCCTGGGTCTGGGCGGCCGGCCCTGGCCTGCAGGATGGCCCCTTCGCCCACAGCAACGTTGGCCTTGGCGATCTCATAGGTCGACTGATAGGCATCGTAGCTGGCCTGGGCCAAGGCCTCGGAAGGGCCTATCTTTTGGGCGCGTTGCCAGTCGCGTTCGGCCTGGCGGAGTCTGGCCTTCAACTGGTCCAGGTCGGCTTCGGCGCGTTGCAGGCCGGCTTTGGCGGACTGGACCTGGGCTCCGGCACCGGCGGCCTCGGCTGAATAGAGCGAGTTGTCGATGCGGGCCAGGACGGTTCCTGCGGCTACCACGGAGCCATAATCCACAGTCTTTCCGTTGACATCCTGGCCGAAAGACAGAATCTGACCGGCAACCTGGGCACCCACATCGATCACTTCTTCCGGTTCCACCGTGCCGGTGGCGCTGATGGTGACACGCAAGTCGCCGCGGGTTACCTGTACCGTGCGAAAGACGTCCGTACCTCCGTTGCCGCCTTTCTGATACCAGGCGGTTGTTGCGCCGATCAGTCCCAGGACGATCAGCGCCGCGATGGCTTTTTTGATCACAGGTTTCATGACTGCCCTCTGTTCATGACAGGATGCTGCCTCCATCCAAAGTTAGGCGTGTTCAGTGCTTGCCGCGGTTTCCATCCGGTTTCGGACCGCGCGGATGCCTGCCAAACTGAAGCGTGTCACGTGGTCCACCAGCGTTTCCAAATCCTCTAAGATCCATTCAGGGCCCGATGGCAGCGGATCCGGCGAAGCCATCTTGCGACGCCGCTCGTGCATCAGCGGACCGAAACACTGGGCGCGGATACTCATGAGGCAAAGCCGAACCGGTTGTTCGTCGGCCTGTTGCCCCAACAGCTCCCGGACGATGGCGGCAAAGTCTCGAAAAATCGGCTCTATCGACTGCTGCATGGCGCCGGCCAGCAAGCCCGTCGGGGTGGCCATTTCTTTGTAAAAAATGTCCAACTCGTGGCTTTGGGGATCGATGATCCGCCGCATGATGGCCAGAATCCGCCCCCGCAGCCGCTCTTGGACCGGGGCATCCGCAGCCACGCCTCCGTCCGGCGGATAGGCCTGCAAGGACTTTTCAAAGGCAAAGCGCCAACTTTCCACGTAAAGGGATTCCTTGCCGCCAAAGTGATAATTTGCGGCCGCCACGTTGGCCTTGGCCTGGCGGCAAATCTCCGCGATGGTGGCATCCCGGAAGCCCCTTT
>JBDRTP010000349.1:0-2633 GCA_043823965.1 Chloroflexota bacterium | reverse complement strand
GGTGGTATTGACACGAGATTTTGCAGAATATGGCCTGCTACGAGGGGACATCGGGACAATCGTGCATTGTTACAGCGACGGCGAGGGTTTTGAGGTTGAGTTTGTCACCGCTGACGGCGAAACGATAGCCGTATTGACTCTAACCCTGGCAGACATCCGGCTCCGCGAGCGAAAAGAAATCTTGCAGACGCGACAATTGGCGCCATCGGCTGCATAGGTTGAACTGCACCCTGAACAGGTGTTATATATCTGTTGCCGAACAGCGGGGGGTATCGCCAGAGACTCTGATCAACCTGTGGGTGCAAGAAAAACTCCTTCAAGAAACGGCGTCATCTTGACCTGCTGATTAATAACTTCGCAGACCCGGGAAAGGGGTGGACATAAAATTCCCAAGTCTACAACCCCATCTTCTGCCTCACCTGCCCCTCGATCCAGGGGTAGGCGCGCGTCAGGCCGTCCTCGAGGGAAATCTGCGGCTCCCACTTGAGCACTTCGCGCAGGCGGGTGTTGTCCGAATTGCGGCCGCGCACGCCCATCGGTCCGGGGATGTGCTTGATGATGATCTTAATGCCGGCAATCGCGGCGATGATATCTGCCAGTTGGTTGATCGTCACCATGCGGTCAGAGCCGAGGTTGAGCGGGAAGGCGTGGTCGGAGCGCATCAAGCGGTAGATACCTTCCAGGCAATCGTCAACGTGACAGAAGGAACGCGTCTGCTCGCCATCGCCCCACATCTCGATTTCGTGCTTGCCGGTCAGTTTGGCGGCGGCAATCTTGCGGCTTAAAGCCGCCGGGGCTTTCTCGCGCCCGCCGTCCCAGGTGCCTTGCTCGCCAAAGATGTTATGGAAGCGCACGATGCGCGTCTCCAGGCCGTAATCCTGGCGGTAGTGGGTGCATAACCGTTCCATGACCAGCTTTTCCCAGCCGTAGGCGTCCTGGGGTTGGGCCGGGTAGGCATCCTCTTCCTTGAGCGGGGTAACGTTGGCGTCGGTTTGCTTATATTCCGGATAAATGCAGGCTGACGAGGTATAGAAGTAGCGTTTTACGCCGTTCACGCGGGCGGCCTCCAGCGTGTGGATGTTGATCAATGAGTTGTTGTGCAATATCTCCGAGTGGTGGGCAGAGATGAATCCCATCCCGCCCATATCCGCGGCCAGGCCGTAGACCTCGTCAACGCCTCGCGTGGCCTGCAGGCAGTTGTCCCAGCGGCGCAGGTCGAGGATTTCGAATTCGTCGGCATCCACTTCGCTATACTCAGGATACTTGATATCCACCCCGCGCACCCAGTAGCCTTTGGCGCGCAGGAACGAGACAAGGTGGTGGCCGATGAAGCCGCCTGCACCGGTAACGAGAACACGAGTTTGTGACATGGTTATACTCCTTGTTTTCAGAAATTAGACTGTATTTGTATAGACCGACCGCTCGTTTTTTGTCGAGCAGGCTTTGGCATCGAATATTCACGAATTTCTCCCTGGCCTTATGCCACTGCGGGCAATAAAAATACGCTCAATTCGGGTAATTCGATGCCGAAGGCCTAATCGGCAGAAATTTAATTGCCAAAACTAACGCTAAAGCCGCACTCGCTTCCAGGAAATTCCAGATTTTAATTCCGAGGCGGGATTCCCGCCGATAATCACACCCGAACCGCAGGATTTTGTCACCACCGAACCCGTTGCCACAACCGAATCTTCACCAATGTGAACGCCTTTCAAAACAACCACATGCGGCGCAATCCAGACATGCCTGCCGATGATGACATCGCCCGCTTTATTGAGGCGCTCGCCAGTGCGCACATCAATGACAGAATGGGTGTCACCCGTGCGAATATCAATGTCATTGGCGAACATGCAATCCTCGCCGATGATCACTTTCGAACCTGGCTCGGTAACAGCAATGTGGACTTCCACCATACTTGTATTTTTACCAACTTGCAACATGCAACTTTCATCTTCAAACCAAAAAATCCCGCCGCGCGAGACCCGGCAATTGGGGTCAAATTCGATGCGGTGCCCAGAGCCGCGCACGCGAAAATGCACGTTATTGAAATGGCTGCCCGGACCAATCAAGATGTGGTTGTCGTCTCCGGCGATGTCCAATTCCAGGTTGCTGAAACTGGCTCCATCCGCCTGAAAGAGGTTGCCTTTCCCGCGAATCGATCGGCGTACACTGCCCCGCTCCCCCAAGAGGAGCCAGCGGCCAAAAGTGATGAGATGCTTTCGAATGGATGCCATGATTTTCACTGACTACCAGGTAATCGCAGCGCCGGCCATCTGCTGGAAAGTGGCCTCGTATTCGGCGCGCCCCTGCGGGCTGAGTACGTAGGAAAGCGGACGTTTCTCCAGGCTTGACCAGATTTTCTCGAGGTGCCAGGGGAATGGGCGCGGGTACTCCGCGAAGAAACAATAGGCATAATTCCAAGCGCGCGCCACCTGCTCTGGCGTCAGGCGCTGACCCGGCCCCGTGCCCTTTATGGGAACCGGGACTACCTCGCTGGAACCGGGACTACCACGCCCCGTGCTGGAACCGGGACTACCTCGCAGGTCGGCCAGGGCAGCCTCCAGCACGGCGAAGTACTCGTCCCAGGTATCGGCGTCCAGGGTAAAGCCCTTCTTGCGATAATGGGCGTCGCCGCT
>JBDRTP010000348.1:0-3093 GCA_043823965.1 Chloroflexota bacterium | reverse complement strand
ACGACGACCTTTCGCACGAACTCGCCGCTCATCTGCGCCAGGTGCCACACCGACCCGGCCATCATGGATAAGTATGGCATCTCGACCAGGGTTGTGAACACCTACGTGGCCGATTTTCATGGCACGACCATTACCCTCTTCGAGAAGACCCACCCCGATCAGGCGACCAACAAACCGGTCTGTTTTGACTGCCACGGCGTGCATAATATCCAGAAAGCGGATGATCCGATCTATGGTATTGCCATGAAGGAAAATCTGCTGGTAGCCTGCCAGAAATGCCACCCGGATGCCACCGCTAACTTCCCCGATTCCTGGATGAGCCATTACATCCCCAGTCCGGAAAATTACCCAATTGTTTATTATGTAAATCTTTTCTACAAATTCTTCATTCCGGCAGTGCTCGGGCCGATGGTGATCTTTGTCTTGAGCGATATTGCCCGGCGGCTGATCAACCGCCGCAAAGGAGAGGCTCACTCATGAGCAAAAAACCCCGCACTTACGTTCGTTTTACGCTGGCCCGGCGCATCGAGCATCTAACCATGCTGCTCTCTTTCAGCGCGCTGGGGGTGACCGGTCTGGTACAGAAATACGCCGCTTCCGACCTTTCCATTGCCATCGTCAACCTGGTTGGCGGCATCGAGAACCTGCGCGCCATCCACCATCTGGCCGCCATTGTGATGATGTTTGGCACAATGTACCACATCCTCCTGGCCGGTTATCACGTTTTTGTCAAGCGCGACCGCCTTTCGATGCTGCCGGCCTTGCAGGATATCAAAGACGGCTGGCAGGCGCTCATGTACAATTTCGGCCTGGCCAAATCCTACCCGCAGATGGGCCGCTATACCTTCGAAGAAAAACTGGAATACTGGGCTTTCGTCTGGGGTACAATTGTGATGGGCCTGACCGGTTTCATGATGTGGAATCCGGTGACAACTGCCCGCATCCTGCCCGGCGAGTTCATCCCGGCCGCCAAGGCCGCGCATGGCGGCGAGGCACTGCTGGCTGTGCTTGCCATTATCGTCTGGCACATGTACGGCGTGCATATCAAACGCTTCAATAAAAGCATATGGACGGGTAAATTCACCCAGGCAGAGATGCTTCACGAGCATCCGCTCGAACTGGCCGACATCAAAGCCGGCATCGCCGAGCCGCGCGCTTATCCGAAAACGCTGCGCAAACGCCAGATGGTTTATTTCCCGGTAGCCGCCCTCCTGACCGTCGTCATGCTGGCGGGCGTCTACGGCTTTATCGGCGCGGAAAAGACCGCCATCACGACCATTCCACCCATCCCCAGCCCGGTGCCGGTCTATGTCCCGCAGACGCCCACGCCGATGCGGCTGCCTACGCAGGCCGCCGCATCCGGCGCGGTCATCCTGACCTGGGAGGGTTCCATCGCCCCGCTGTTCCAGTCGAAATGCGGCGCATGTCACGGCGTGGTCGCCGGTCTCTCGTTCGGTACGTACGCGGACGCGCTGAAAGGCGGCGCAAGCGGCGCGGCCATCCTGCCCGGCGACGCGGCTGCGAGCCTGGTAACAATCAGTCAGCAGCCTGGCAACCATCCCGGCCAGTTCAGCACGGAGGAACTGGCTCTCGTCCAGCAATGGATCGCGGCCGGCGCCCCAGAAAAATAGCGCGACTATGAAGAAATTTAAACAAGTCATAAAACGTTTTTTCTTCCCACCGGCCGGTTCGCCACGCTGGCTCATGCTCCTGCCTTACGCCATCCTGGGCGTGCTCACCCTGTTGCTGCTGGTCGGTGGAGCCTACGGCTGGGAATATACCAACTCGCCCGCATTCTGCGGCGCTACCTGCCACACCATGCCGCCCGAATATGCGGCTTATGAGGTTTCCCCTCATGCGCGCATCGCCTGCGTTGAATGTCACATCGGGCGTGAATTTATCGGCAACCAGATTTTCCGCAAGGCCGGTGATCTGAGGCACGTCATCGCGACCACGTTCAACACATTTGAGTACCCGATCATAGCCGGCAAAATGCGTCCGGCGCGTGAAACCTGCGAGAAGTGCCACACGCCTGAAAAATTCTCAGACGATAGCCTGCGTGTCATTAACCACTTTAACGATGACCGGGATAACACGCCCTACAGCATATACCTTGTACTAAAAACCGGCGGGGGCACCAAGCGCGAAGGCCTTGGGCGTGGGATACACTGGCACATCGTCAACAAGGTCCTTTTCTACACAACAGACAGCGTAGATCAAAACATCCCTTATATCCGTGTCTATAACGACGATGGAACGACTGAGGAGTACGTAGATATTGAATCCGGTTTCGACCCGTCCCAAATCACAGAAAGCGATCTCAAGGAGATGGACTGCATCACCTGCCACAACCGGATTACGCACCGCATCTTTACACCCCAGGAATCCATGGATCAAGCACTCGCACGCGGCGCGATTGATACAGCCATCCCAAATATTTTTGCAAAGGGCGTCGAAGTGCTCAATGCTGCCTACACAACCCAGGAAGAAGCCTTGACCGGCATCGCCAACCTGGGAGAATTTTACAAGAACAACTATCCAGAGTTTTATGCTACCAACGAAGAGCCCATCAAAACCGCGATAAGGGTAATCCGGCAAATCTACACCCAATCGGTTTTCATTGACCAGAAAGTGGATTGGGATACCCATCCGAACAACATCGGTCACGTCAACTCGCCGGGCTGTTTCCGCTGCCACGACGGCAAGCATCTGAATACCGCCCAGGAAGCCATCCGGCTGGAATGCAACCTGTGCCATGCCATTCCAGTGATTGCAACCGCGCAGGATTTTGTGACCAAAATCGAGATCAGCCACGGACCGGAGCCGCAATCCCATCTGAACCCGAACTGGATCACTCTGCATCGCAGCGTTTTTGATGCCACTTGTTCCAATTGCCATACGACTGAGAATGCTGGCGGCACAACCAACACCTCGTTCTGCTCGAACAGCGCCTGCCACGGCACAGCCTTCAGCTATGCCGGATTCGACGCGCCGAAACTGCGCGAGATCCTGCAAGCACAGTTACCCACCCCTCCACCTGCGCCAACTCCCTCGCCCGTGAGCGGTCCGCCGACCTATGAGACCAGCATAAAA
>JBDRTP010000347.1:0-2005 GCA_043823965.1 Chloroflexota bacterium | reverse complement strand
CTTTGCGCGAGCTGATAAAACCCGGTATGGTTGCCTACGACGTTGGCGCAAATATCGGCTACGTGACCTTATTGCTGGCCCGCGCCGTGGCTGAGACAGGGCGAGTCTGCGCCTTCGAAGCGCTGCCGGCCAACGTGGAGCGCTTGCGCGCCAACCTCCGGCTTAACGGTATGGAGGCGAGAGTGACGATCTTCCCCGCGGCGGTGACGGCAAGTGAGGGGCCGCTGCGCTTTCTCGTTCACGCCTCAGGTGGGATGGGCAAGGCCGCAGGCTCGGCCGGGCGGCGGGCGGACGACTATCTATCCGAGATCACTGTCGCGGGTATCTCCCTGGATGAATTTGTCTACACAAAAGGCAACCCGCCGCCGCAGGTGATCAAGATGGACATCGAAGGCGGCGAAGTGATGGCCCTGCCCGGTATGCGCCGCCTGCTGATCGAGGCGCGCCCGCTGATGTTGATGGAATTGCACGGCCAGGAATCGACGCGCCTGGCCTGGGAGATGCTGACCGCCGCCGGGTATGAAATTTGCTGGATGAAACGCGGCCTTCCACCAGTAGCCTCGCTGGAGGCGCTGGGCTGGAAGGCTTATCTGGTCGCCAGGCCGAAGGCATAAATGGAAGGGAAGCGTTCTGTCCATTTCGCCAACAGTAATGACTGGCTCTACCTGGGGCTGGCTTTGTTCTTCGTCCTGACGATTGCTTTCCTGCTGCCAATCACCCCGAACGATTACTGGTGGTACGTGCGGGTCGGGCGGGACACATTGCAATCGGGCGCTGTACCCACTGTTGACGCTCTAACTTACACCCAAGCGGGGACGCCGGTGGTCTATCACTCCTGGCTTTCGGCATTGCTGTTCTGGCTGCTCTACCGTGCGGGCGGCATCCCGTTGACGGTGCTGGTGCGCGGCATAATTCTTGCCCTGGCCTACGCACTGATTTGGCGCCTGGCGCGCCGGGTTGGTGGCGGGCCGCGATTGGCCAGCCTGCTGACCCTGCTGGCGGCGCTGGCCTCCAGCAACAATTGGTCAATGCGCCCGCAAATTTACGCCTATCCTTTGTTCGCCCTGGCGTTGTGGGTGCTGTATGGCTGGGAGCGAGGCAGGACGAAAACGGTCTGGCTGCTACCCTTGATCAGCTTGCTGTGGGTCAACTTGCATGGCTCATTCGTGATGCTCTTCTTGCTGGCTGGCGCAGCCCTGCTCTTCGGGCGCGGAAATCGAAAAGCGTTGGCCCTGGCGCTGGGGGTATCGCTGGCGCTGACCCTGGTCAACCCGCGCGGCTTCGGCGCGTGGACGTATGTGGTCGCCTCGCTCAGCGCCCCCTCCAGCCAGAAGTTCAGCGTGGAGTGGCGTCCGCCGGTCAACGCGGGCTGGCAGATGAACCTGTTTTTCACCTGGCTGTTGGCCTTTCCTTTTCTGGCAGCTTTCTCGCCGCGCAAGCTCTCCCGCTCGGAATGGGCCTGGTTCCTGGGCTTCGGCTTCCTGGCGCTGTGGGGCGAACGCTATGGCATCTGGTTCATTCTTATCCTGACCATCCTGACCGCTTCACTCCTGGCCGAATGGAGTCAAAGATGGCTGGATCGCCCGCGCCGCGCCGGTCTCCCCGCCCTGGATCTCTGGCTGGCTATCCTGTTCGTCGCCATGCCGCTCTGCGTGCTGCCGGGCGTGCGGGAGGGCTGGTGGGCAGAGGCACCCAATCCGCTCGAGAATACGCCCGTCCAGGCGGCGGAATGGCTGACGCAGCACCCGGAATTACCCGGCCCACTGTGGAGCGAGATCGGCTTTTCGAGTTACCTCGAATTCGCTCTGCCCTCGCGTCCGACCTGGATTGACACCCGTTTCGAGATCTTTCCACCGGAACAATGGGAACAATATCGCGCCATCAACAGCGGCGAGTGGAACTGGGGGGCGCTGCTGAACGCGGCAGGGATCAATTTGTTGATGGTTTCGAAGGCTCAACAACCCCATTTGCTGGTTGCGCTGGAAAACTCTCCGGCCTGGTGCCC
>JBDRTP010000346.1:0-3505 GCA_043823965.1 Chloroflexota bacterium | reverse complement strand
GCCGGGTAAATCCCGAAGAAGAGGCCTACGGCAGTCGAGAAAAGCGTCGCCAGCAGCACCGCATCCATGCCAATGGACGGATTGAACGGCGTCCCGGAGTTGGCGGCGATGCGCCCGACGATGAAGGAGAGCAACCAGCCGACGAGGATGCCAATCAGGCCGCCGATCAGGCTGAGCAGCGAGGATTCGGTCAGAAATTGGATCAGGATATCCCGCTTGCGCGCCCCGAGCGCCTTGCGCAGGCCAATCTCGCGCGTCCGCTCGGTGACCGAGACCAGCATGATGTTCATGATGCCGATGCCGCCCACCAGCAGGGAGATGGCGGCGATGCCACCCAGGAAGATGGTCAGCACACCGGTGATGGTCGTGGCGATGGAAAGCATATCGCTTTGCGAGAAGATGCGGAAATCGTCCACGCCGACCGGCGTGCGGTGACGCTGGCGCAAGATCTGGGCAACCTCATCGGTAGCCAGCGGCACGGCTTCCGCGCTGACGGCCTGCACCAGGAGCATATCCACCTGGTTGATGCCGCTCCTGCGGATCAGGCGCATTTGGGCGGTACTGAACGGGACGATGATGCGGTTATCCTGGCTGCCAAACATGCCGCCGCCCTTCGAGGCCAGCACGCCGATGACCCGGAAAGGCTGCCCCTCGATGCGCACCGTCTCACCGACCAGTCCATCGTGACGGCCAAATAACTTATCGGCGACCTCCGGCCCCAGCAGGACCACCGAAGCGCGCTCCAGTAAGTGCGTCTGCGACAAAAACTCGCCTTCGGTAAGCGCGTAGCTCTGCATCGGGAAATAATCCGGTGTAACGCCGACGACACTGGTCGTCGTCCGTTCGCCGCCGGCGGTAACTTCCACGTTTCCCTGGATACTTGGCGCAACGGCCTCCACGTTTGGCGCGGCAAGCGGATCGGCAATGGCCTGCGCGTCGGCCAGGGTCAGCGGGCGCGGGTTACGCACCTCTTCGGAAAAGTTGCCAGAAGAGACAAACAACAGGTTGGTGCCGATCCCGCTGATCGCGCCGGTGATGGTATCCTGTGCACCGCGCCCGATGGCCAGCATGGCGATCACCGCCGCCACGCCGATGATGATACCCAGGATGGTCAGGCCGGAGCGCAGCTTATTACTATTGAGGCTTTCCAATGCTTCGAAGATGGATTGTACGAGGTTCATGGGCTCTTCTCCACCAGCCCGTCCCGCAGACGGATGATGCGCTGGGTTTGTTCAGCGATACTTTGATTGTGAGTGATAATGATGAGTGTAGTGCCGCTCTCGCGGTTCAAGGCCAGCAGCAAGTTCATGATTTCCTGGCCCACTTTGGAATCCAGGTTGCCAGTCGGTTCATCGGCCATGATGATGGCCGGCTTGTTGACCAGGGCGCGCGCAATGGCGACGCGCTGCTGCTCACCACCGGAGAGTTCGGTGGGACGGTGATCCATGCGATCGCCCAAATCAACTGACTCCAGGGCAGCGCGCGCCTTTTCCTTACGACCGGAGGTTATTCCGGCATAGCGCAAGGGAAGTTCGACGTTACCCAGGGCGGTCGTTCGTGAGAGCAGGTTGTAACTCTGGAAGACGAAACCGACCTTGCGGTTGCGGATGCCGGCCAGTTGGTCATCGTTAAGCATTGAAACCGTCTCCCCGTCCAGCACGTATTCGCCGCGGCCAGGCCGGTCGAGGCAACCCAGGATGTTCATCAGGGTGGACTTGCCCGACCCGGACGGCCCCATAATGGCAACCACCTCGCCGCGCTCAATCTTCAGCGATACGCCGCTCAGGGCATGCACCTCCACCTCGCCCATCTTATAGACTTTGGTCAGGTTTTCGGCAACGATAACTGGATTTTCCATTAATCGCCTCCGCCCATGCCTCCGCCGAAGGGGCCTCCACCGCCATTACCGGGGCCAAACATCGCCGCCGGCGGGTTCAGGATGATCAAATCGCCTGCTTTCAGATCGCCGCCAACAACCTCGCTCATAGTATCCGAATTGGCGCCCAGCGTGATCTTCACTTCCTGGGATTGTCCATTGCGCAGGACATACACCACCCGCTGTCCATCCACCAAACGCACAGCCCGGTTGGGCACCAGCAATACATCTTGCAGCGCATTGACAACGACGGTGACTGCGGCGGTCATGCCGGGCTTGACTTGAGCGTCTGCGTCGCTTATCTCGACCGTGACGGTAAAGTTCACCGCGCCCTCGGCAACATCCCCGACCGGGGCAACCTGGGTCACCTTACCATGATATTCCTGGCCGAAGATGGCATCGAAGGTGATGACCACCGGCTGTCCGATCTTGACTCTGTTGATGTCCACTTCGGAGACCTGCACATCCACCAGGAGACGCGAAAGGTTGTCGAGGCGAAAAGCATTTGCGCCGGCTTTGACCTGATCGCCGGGCATTACATTTACAACGCTGACCGTCCCGGCAACGGGCGCTGTCAGGCGCGCCATATTCAAAGTTGCCTGGATCGCGGCCACTTTGGCGCGCGCGGCTTCGATATCTGCGGCGGTTGGACCGTCCTTCAAGCGATCCCACTCGCGTTGGGCGTCTTCCAATTGGGCTTGAGTCAGGGCGAGACTGGCACGCGCCTTGTCAATATCGCGGCTGCCGGGTACGAGCAGGAAGAAATTTAGATTGTTTTGGGCGCTTTTGAGCGACTGCTCGGCATTGTAGAGGTTCGTATATCCCTGGGCCTTGCGCGAATCGTCGTCGGGCAGGTCTTTTACATAGTCATAGGCTGTCTTGGCCTGATCGAAACTCTTCTTCGCCAGGGTGTATTTTGCCTGGGCGTTCTGAATGTCGGCCGAGGTTCCGCCGCGATTTGCGGCCAGCAAGCCATCCAGGGTGGCTTTGGCGCTGTCATAATTCTTCTCAGCCTGGACCAGGTTCACTTGCGCCTGGGCGCTCTGCGTGTTGGAGTCGAGCAGATTGTCCAGGTTACGCTGGGCAGTCACCAGGTCTGCTTGCGCCAGAATGACGCTTTGGGGCAGAGAAGTCTCCGCAAGCGTAGCCAGCACATCGCCCGCAGCGACCGAGGCTCCGAGGATGACATTTACCGTTTCCACGCTGCCGCTGGTTTGCCAGGTGAGAACGGCAGTCTGGTGGGAGCGAACCGTACCAGTCGCCCCGATGGTGGCAGTCAGTGTGCCGCGTTCGGCATTGACCGTCTGGAATTGACCGGCAGCCGAAGCCTGATTACGAGCGTTGAGCCAGAAAGCTCCCGCGATTCCAGCAACTAGCGCAACTGCAGCGATGATAATCCACGACTTTTTCTTCATTTTTTACCTTCCTTCATAAAAGTATCTTTTCATTAATCGGCTCTACCGTTTTTAATGTGAAAAATCTTACCACGAAGGTCACGAAGGAGCACAAAGGGAATAAAGACGCTCTGTTTTTAGGGTTTTACTTCGTGCCCCTTCGTGTCCTTTGTGTTTGAGAATTTTTACCACATTAAAAGCGGAAGACCCATTAAATCAAACTTGCAGCACTTAC
>JBDRTP010000345.1:0-2519 GCA_043823965.1 Chloroflexota bacterium | reverse complement strand
CCATGTCTTGTCGATTGTTTGCTTGTGTGTGCCGCTACCGTCAACCTGCTGCCACTTTCCGCTCTCGAACTTCCATTGCCCGTAGGGGTAAGGAGCCTTGAACCAGGCCGGCTTGGATGCGTCGAACAGACCAAAACCGAAGGATACACGCCCCATGATAGACTGGTTTTGCCCTTTGCCCACCCATCCGAACAGGCTGTCTACCGGGTTGAGTTGATCGAGGTTCTGGCTCTCTACTTTGGAGTCGCTGGCAATGCTATAGATGTGACGCAGCATCCCTTTGATGCTTTTGCTGGGCAGCGCATAGGTCTTCTGAGCATCACGCTTCGAGCCCTGGGGAGGTGACATAGAGAAAAAGTCCCATCCGTTTACCGGTTCGCCATCCAGTATGGTTGTGCGGGAGGGTTCGCCGCTTTCGCCGATACTGATGGGAGTCAGCACTTCGGCCTCCACCCTCAACATACCGCAATAACCGCCAAATGCCCGGTGGGAAATGAAGCCTCCCCGGGCGCGGGGTGGTTCCGCAGATGCTTCCATGGAAGCGTTCAGTGGCCTGGCAACCGCCACAATCGTGGCCGCCGGTTCGCTTCCCAATTCCAATTTTTGCCAGATGCCATCCTGAGCCAGGGTTACATCCCCAAAGAACTGCTGCCCAATGCCACCGGTTTTACCTGTTAACCAGGTCACTCCAGAAATTTCGGCCTTTACCCACCCAAACCCGCTGGTCTTTTCGCCACCCAGGGGGATGTCGCCGCTTTGAAAGTCCTGCAAAAGGTGTTTCAAAACTAGCAGTGCCTCGCTATCCCTCTCCGTCACATCCTGAATATCCAAATTGAGATGAAACGCCAATTGATTTCCGTAAGCAAAGAGATAGTCGGCTTTGGCTCGCGCGATGGGTTGCCCGGTTTTGGGGTTCATCTTGACTCCATCCATGGAGCACCAGGCCCGTTTCGGATCGAGAGGGTCGCTAAGATAGGCATCGGAGAAAAAGATCAACCCGACCTGTCCTTGTTTGCCAAACAGCCGGTCGATCACTTCTCGGGTCTGTCGAGTTTCGCCCCACAATGTCTTCAACACCTGGGAGGCACGTTTGCGGAATGCTCCTTTGATGGTGCTGCCAGGGATGTAAATTTCCCACATGCCCCGCTCTCGATTGGATGGCGCCCAAGACAACATACGCATGAAGATGGTATCGTAAGGCTTACCGTATTTGCGGGAAATCTCCCGGTTAGTTAGGCCGCCCCGCCGAAAGTCGATATGGTGAGGTTGTCCAAGCTCCTGACGGATATTCTCGCGATAAGATTGGAGAAAGGCAATGAAGTTCTCATCGTTAGTGATGCTCTTGTTCAGGTTGCGCCCGTGGGACATGTGGTGGAAACGCACCTGCCGGTGGTCGTTGATGAATCCGCTCCAGCCGGCGGCACTGACACCATCAGGAACTTGACGCTGGTCTCCCCATTGCCGCTCGGTGATTTTCCCTTGAAGAATCATCTGCTTGATCTTCAGGTGTTCTTCGCGACTGCTAATTTCTGCATCTACCCAGGCGTCACTTTGCAGCAGATCCACTTGCTGGTCTATCTGCTCGTAGAGTTGAGGCATAATCGGCTTGCAGGCCTGACTGAGAATTGTTGTCATCGCAGCCTCATCTGCAATTTGCACCGCGAGTTGGTCGCCCAGGGACGCATCCAGCCCCATCCCACGGGCTATTTCGAGCCAGGCTTCCTGGTTGAGTTCCTGGTTGGCATGGTGTTCTCGCTCCATGATCTTGAGAATCCGCTTTGCCATATTGGCTTTGTCGCCCAGGGCATCAGACAATGCAGTTTCGGCTGCCTCCTGGCTTGGGAAGGTTTGATCCACAAACGGCTGTACAGCAGCAATGACTGCTTTAGCAAGCGCATATTTTCCTTTGCTCAATTTAGAAAGTTGTTGGCCAGGAATGACCCAGGTCTCGACATCCTCGGTGGAACGGGCCTGCAACCAGATGGCGGTCACACGCGGCAGATATTTGGTCAAGCGCTGTTTCCAATCCTCTGGGCTGAAGATTGGCCCACCCAGGCTCATTGATAATCGTTCCCGAATCTGAGACGGGAGATCGCGCATGGCTTCGACAAGTAGCTGGCCTTCGATGGCCGCGAAGGATGGCATAGCAGGGTCCACCTTCCCCCAATTCCATCCTACCATGATGGGATTGGTGGAGTCGAACGTCAGGCCGATGCGTAAATGGTTAGCGTCGGATTTGATCTTTGGCGGGGTTTGGGGAGCATCAAAGGGGAACTCCATTTCGAGACGCACGCGGCCCAGTCCCTTGCTTTTTGCGGCTCCGAACCAAAAACGGCCTTCCTTGAGTTCTTGCAAAGCGTAGTACAGACGAGCCTGGTTTTCTCCATGTTTGAGAACTTTTTCGTCCACCGAGAGGCTGAAGTCAAATACTGAATTACGGAACAAGGTTTCGTACTTGTAATTAGCATTGGCCTCCACCGACCAGCGGTCTTCGTCCAGTTTGACCCCCATCCGCAAAT
>JBDRTP010000344.1:0-2592 GCA_043823965.1 Chloroflexota bacterium | reverse complement strand
CATACCCAACGACGGCGCGGGCAGGGCTGATTTCTTCGTCTGGGGATTGATCCCCTCCTGGGCAAAAGACCCGTCCATCGGCGCGCGCATGATCAACGCCCGCGCCGAGACGCTGGCCGAAAAACCGGCCTTCCGCGCCGCTTTCCGCTACCGCCGCTGCCTGATCCTGGCAGACGGTTTTTACGAATGGCAGGCGCAGGTGGGCAGCAAGGCAAAAATCCCACACTACATCCGCTTGAAATCCGGCCGCCCCTTCGCCTTTGCCGGTCTGTGGGAAGACTGGCACGCGCCGGATGGGTCGCAAGTCAAATCGGCCACAATCATAACCACGCTGCCGAACGATCTGATGACACGCCTGCACAACCGCATGCCGGTCATCCTGCCGCCGGATGCCTGCGCACGCTGGCTGGAGCCTTCGCCTCGTCAGCCCGCCGACTTGCAGGGACTGCTGGCGCCTTACCCATCCGAAGAGATGAGCGCCTACCCGGTCTCCACGCTGGTCAACAGTCCAGCCAACGACCGGCCGGAGTGCATCGCGCCAGCTGGATAGATTGCGCTTTACGTTTTACGTTTCACGCTTTACGTTTTACATTCCTCCAGCAGTACAATTCTCCGCATTATGTCCAAAATCTACAACCGCTTTCCCGCACTCGCCTCGCGTGATTTCTCCATTTTCTGGGTCGGTCAGTTTATATCCCTGATCGGAACCTGGATGCAGAACACCACCCAGCCGTATCTGGCTTACCGTCTGACCGGCCGGCCGCTCGAC
This sequence comes from Chloroflexota bacterium, assembly GCA_043823965.1. Lineage (GTDB taxonomy): Bacteria > Chloroflexota > Anaerolineae > Anaerolineales > Villigracilaceae > CG2-30-58-95. Next base: position 1,823 of record JBDRTP010000344.1, on the reverse strand, counting down.
CTGGGGATCATCGGTTTTGCTGCCACGCTTCCGACCCTGATCCTGGCCCTGCCTGGCGGCGTAATTGTCGAACACCTGGACAAGCGCAAGACCATCATCATCATGCAGACGATCATGATGATCCAGGCCTTGATCCTGGCCTTCCTGACCCTGACCGGCATCATCCAGATATGGCACATTATGATTCTGGCCTTCGTTCTCGGGTCAGCCAATGCCATCGAAATCACTGCCCGTCATGCCATGTTGATCGAATTAGTCGGCAAACCAGCTTTACCCAATGCGATTGCCTTACAAACAACCGTCTTTAATGCGGCGCGGGTGCTCGGCCCGTCAATGACCGCAATCGTGCTCATCCTGGTCAAGAATCAGGGCGAAGGCTGGGCTTTTTTCTTCAACGGGATAAGCTACTTGTTCGTCATCCTTGGGCTTTTTTTTGTCAATACCCCTTATAAGCAGCATTTCGCAGCCGGAGAAAATGGCAAACGGCACATGCTGGCCGAATTCAAGGAAGGCCAGCGCTACATTCTCGGCAACACCTCGGTCGCGCTGATCATCCTGATGGCCGCCGTGATCGGCTTCTTCGGCTTTCCCTTTGGCCAGCAAATCCCTGCCGTTGCCCGGGATGTCCTCAAACAAGCTGGCGATATGGAGCCGATCCTCAAAGCGCGCACCAGCGCGCTTTTCATCGCGCAGGGTGTCGGCGCGTTGACCGCCTCCTTGTTTATATCCGTATTCAGCGATATCAAACGCAAAGGTCTTTTATTGGCCGTCGGCCAGGTTACTTTTGCAATTGTTTTGATCGGCCTCGCCTTCACAAAATCCATACCTCTCGCCATGGGATTGATCGCCATGCTGGGTTGGTCCATCGTCACCCAGCTCGCCATGATGAACACCCTCATCCAGTTGGCCGTCCCCGACGCATTGCGCGGGCGGGTTTTCAGCACCTATCTCTGGGCATTACAAGGCGTCGCCCCCTTCGGCAGCCTGTTCATCGGCTGGGTGGCGCAAACCTGGAACGTTCCGCTCGCCGCGCTGATCAGCGGGGGTGTGTGTTTGCTGGCCGCAGTGCTCATCCATTCGCTCAATCCCACTTTCCGGCGGAATATCTCCTAGCCCGGACAAGCCGCAGTCCCCTGCTTGACGACCTTATACAGGCATGTTATCATGACAGCCATGAACAATACGCAATTCCCAGAAGACTTATCCGGTTCTGCCACGCGGGATCCAAGCAGGTCTGAGAAATCTTCTCTGCGCAGCACCTACTCGGTACAACCCAAAATAAGCCTGTTTGGACGCTGGCTGGAGACCCTGGCCCACCTGGGGCTGGGCGAGTTGACGCTGCGGACCGGGACGAATGTACTTTCGGTGATCCTGATCCTGTCGGTTGTCTGGCTGATGCGTAACGTCTACCCTCAGGAGAAGCTAAACGGGACCTCGGGCGCGCTGGCCGCCTCCCTGCCGACTGCCACGCCGACGCTATCTCCTGCCGCCATCCCCGCGCCGCTGACAGGTTCGCAGGATAGCATTCCGCGCCTGGCTTCGCCCCATACCTCCATCCCTTCCCGGCCGCGTATCGATGTCATTACTTACACTGTCCAGCCAGGCGACTCGGTATTTGGGATTGCCGATAAATTCGGGCTGAAGCCAGGCACGATCTTGTTTGGTAACTATGCAACCCTCAAGGATACCCCCCACAGCCTGCGGCCAGGTCAGGAACTCAACATCCTGCCTGTCAATGGAACCTATTATGAATGGCAGGCCGGCGATGGTCTGAATGCGGTGGCGAAATTCTTTGGTGTCGATGCGGAAGTGATCCTCACTTT
>JBDRTP010000343.1:0-3809 GCA_043823965.1 Chloroflexota bacterium | reverse complement strand
GCAGCGCTGATGGGCGCGCTGATCTTCGCGCTCTTCCTGTGGGCGCCTCACAGCGGACGTTACGCCGTCCACCCCGAACTGGGCGTCACCGCCCTGCGCCGCGACGAGCGCACGCAGGGCATCAACGATAAGGCCGGGCGCAATGCCTTCGTCGCCGTAATGCTGGCGCTGGCCGGGCTGGTGCTGTGCTTCGGGATGCAGGGCAGTGTGCCGGCGTCATTCCTCGAGTATGTCCTCCTGCTCGGCCTGCTGGTCTATTACCTCTCGGATTTCTTGCTGCGGAGAGGGTAATCATGATAATCCAGCAAGCGATTGACTCCGTCGAGCGTTTCTTTATCGGAAAGATTTCCCCCGGCGACAGGAACTGGAGCAGTTTTTCACGCTTCTCAGACAGGGCGGTCGGTGCAGCCATTTGTGCTCCTTTCAATTGGGCTTTCAACTACTTTCAGCCCGATCTTGACCTTCTCGCCATCGAAATCATCTTCGGTCACGGCGGCGGAGGCCGGCGGGGCAGCGAAAGCCAGCTCGACGGTCAGTGTCTCGGTTGTGATGTAATCCTGGTTGGCTTTTATCGCTTTCTTCAAGCCGGGCGTGGCTTTGACGAATAACTTGATCCGGTCGGCCACTTCCAGGCCAGCTTGTTTGCGCAAATCCTGCACTCGGCGGACAAACTCGCGCGCCAGGCCCTCCTGGATCAACTCCGGCGTCAGGTCTGTGACCAGCGCGGCCAGATATGCGCCATCACTTGCCACGGCAAAGCCTTCCTTGGCCAAGGCGCGCACTTCGACTTCCTCAGGCAGGATGGCGTAGGTCTTTTTATCAGCCCTGACCTTCAGCGGTTGCCCGGCCAGCAAAGTGCTGGCAGACGAGGCTGGCTCCAAAGCTTTGACGGCTTTTGCAATGGCCGGGAAACGGTTGCCGTATTTCTGACCCAGTTGTTTCGGCAGCGGTTTGATCTCGAATGAAACCGCTTCGGCGCTCGTATCCAGCAAGCGAACGTGCTTGACGTTCAGCTCATCGGCGATCAGGTCGGCATAAGCCTGGATGGCGTGACGCTCGTCTACATTTCCGACCGAAAATGCAGCCTCGGCCAGCGGCTGGCGGACTTTCCGATTGGCCTTCTGGCGAGCGGAATGTCCCAACGATACCATTTTCATGACCAGCGCCATGCTGCGATTCAGCGATTCTGCGATTCGAGTCTCGTCAGCCAGAGGCCACTCGGCAAGGTGGACCGATTCGGGTGCGGACGGGTCAACGGAACGCACAAGGTTTTGGTAGAGTTCTTCGGCCAGGAAGGGCATGGCCGGGGCCAGCAATTTCGCCAGTGTGACCAGCGCGGTGTAAAGTGTGCTGTAGGCGGCCTGTTTGTCGGTGTCCGATTCGGACTTCCAGAAACGCCGGCGGGAACGGCGCAGGTACCAGGTCGAGAGAGACTCGACGAAGGTTTCGATGGGGCGTGTCGCGCCGGGAACATCGTAGTTCTCGTAGGCAGTCGTCACGTCGCGGACGAGGACGTTGAGTTCAGAAAGCAGCCAGTGGTCGAGACCTCCCCCCTGCCCCCCCCTGTCAGGGGGGGGAGTAAGGGGGGGGTTGTCCAGATTCGCGTACGTCACGAAGAACGAATACACGTTCCACAGCGTCAGGGTGAAGTTGCGCACCACCTCGCCGACCAGGTTACCAGAGAAGCGGCGTTCATTGCCGGGCGGTGTGGCCGTATAAAGATACCAGCGCAAGGCATCCGCGCCGTGAACCCGAAGCACATCCCACGGCTCGACGATGTTGCCCAGCGATTTGGACATTTTCCGCCCTTCGCTGTCCTGGATATGACCCAGGCAGATGACATTTTGATAGGCCACACTGTCGAACAACAAGGTGCTGATGGCATGCAGCGAGTAGAACCAGCCGCGCGTTTGGTCCACCGCCTCACAGATGAAATCGGCGGGGAATTGCTCTTTGAATTTATCCTCGTTCTCGAACGGATAGTGCCACTGCGCTACCGGCATGGATCCCGAATCGAACCAGGCGTCAATCAGTTCGGGGACGCGCGTCATTTTGCCGTTGCATTTTTCGCAGGCGAGATGGACGTTGTCCACGTGCGGGCGGTGCAGGTCGAGACCCGAAAGGTCGCGGCCAGCGCGCTCCGAAAGTTCCGCCACCGAGCCGACGCAGACCTGATGCTTGCAATTGGCGCACTCCCAGACCGGCAGCGGCGTGCCCCAGTAACGCTCGCGGCCCAGTGCCCAATCAATATTGTTTTCCAGCCAGTTGCCGAAACGGCCATCCTTGATATGCTCCGGTACCCAGTTGATGCCTTGATTCAGTTCCACCAGATGGTCTTTGAACTGGCTGGTGCGGATGTACCACGTGCCGCGCGCGTAATACAGCAGCGGGGTATGGCAGCGCCAGCAGAAGGGATAGGTGTGCGTATACAATTCGGACTTGAACAACAGGCCGCGCGCCTGTAAATCCTGGATGATAAGCGGGTCGGCATCCTTGACGAACATGCCGCGCCAGGGCGTGACCTCGGGCAGGAACGCGCCATCCGGCGCGACGGTCATCAGCACCGGCAGGTCGAATTCCATCGCCGCGGCCATATCCTCCGCGCCGAAGGCCGGGGCCATGTGGACCAGGCCGGTGCCGTCCTCGGTCGTGACGAAATCGCCCATCACCACATGATGCGCGGGTTTGTCAGGAGGCATGAAAGTGAACAGTGGATGATATTTCGTGCCTCTCAATTTTTTGCCCTTGAAGGTATCCAGGATTTTGACCTCCTCGCCCCGGAAAACCTTTTCCAGCAACGGTTTTGCCAGAATCAGACGTTCTTTGCCTCCACCTGTACCCGCAGGGGTGTCAGGCAGGGCGCGCTCGACCGTGACGTATTCCACGCCTGGGTGCGCCGCCACGGCCACGTTGCCGGGCAGCGTCCAGGGTGTGGTCGTCCAGACCAGCAGCGATGCCCCGGGCGTCTCGACCAGTGGCAGGCGGACGAAGATCGAGGGGTCGGTGGCGTCTTCATAGCCGAGAGCCACCTCGTGATCCGAAAGCGGCGTCCCGCAGCGCGGGCAGTAAGGCACGACTTTGTAGCCCTGGTAGAGCAGGCCCTTGTCCCAGAAGTTTTTTAGAATCCACCAGACCGACTCGATGTAGTCGTTGGTGTAGGTGACGTAAGCGTCTTCCAGGTCCACCCAGAAGGCGATGCGCTCGGTCAGTTTCTCCCAGTCCTGGATGTAGGCAAAGACCGATTTTTTGCAGAGTTCGTTAAATTTGTCAATGCCGTAGGCTTCGATTTGCCCTTTGTTGGTGAAGCCGAGTTGTTTCTCGACTTCGATCTCGACCGGCAGGCCGTGCGTATCCCAGCCGCCGCGGCGTGAAACGTGGTAGCCGCGCATGATCTTGTAGCGCGGGAACATATCCTTAAAGGCGCGCGCCAGCACGTGATGTACACCGGGCTTGCCGTTGGCGGTGGGCGGCCCTTCGTAGAAAATGTACTCCGGCCCGCCTTTGCGCTGCTCGACCGTCTTCTTGAAGATCTCGGCGGACTTCCAGAATCTCAGGACAGCCTCTTCCATCGAGGTTACGTCAAGTTTGGGGGAAATTGGTTTGAACATTCTTACCTCCGTAGAGATTAGAGAGCAGAGAAAAGAGATTAGTGAATCGAGAGTAGAGATTCGTGAGTGAAAGCCGACTTGACTACTCTCTAATCTCGACTCTCTAAAAATAAAAACTCCCGTCTCATTCAGAGACGAGAGCAAAAATGCTCGCGCTGTACCACTCTGCTTCCTGTCAAACGACAGACACTCAGTCGAGTA
>JBDRTP010000342.1:0-3905 GCA_043823965.1 Chloroflexota bacterium | reverse complement strand
TGGCAATAGACAGTAGCAGGAACCTGTACGCTGGGGGAAGTTTCACCTCCGCCGGAGGTGTGGATGGTACAAGCCACATCGCAAAATGGGATGGTACGGCTTGGTCAGCGTTGGGCAGCGGGATGAATGGCGGGGATGTCTATGCCCTGGCGGTAGACAACAGCGGAAACCTGTACGCCGGGGGGAGTTTCACCAAAGCCGGCGGCGTGACCGCGAAACGCGCCGCCAAATGGGACGGCACATCCTGGTCGGCATTGGACAGCGGAGTTAGCGGCGGGGATGTCTATGCCTTGGCGGTAGACGACAGCGGAAACCTGTACGTTGGGGGAAGTTTCACCTCTGCCGGAGGCGCGTCCGCGAACCACAACGTCGCCAAATGGGATGGCATGTCCTGGTCGGCGCTGGGGGATGGGAGGACGAGAGGCCGGGTGAATGCCTTGAAATTTGACGCCAGCGGCAATCTGTACGCCGGGGGGAGTTTCAAAGACGCCGGTGGCCCAAGCTACATCGCCAAATGGGACGGCACAGCCTGGTCGGCGGTGGGGAATGGGACGAGCAATACTGTCCGTGCCCTGGCAGTAGATGGCAGCGGCTACTTGTACGCTGGCGGTAGTTTTGCCACCGCCGGCGGTGACGTAACCGTGAACCACATCGCAAAATGGGACGGCACATCTTGGTCGCCGCTGGGCAGCGGGATGGACACAGATGTCTATGCCCTGGCAATAGGCAGTAGCGGGAACTTGTATGCCGGAGGGAAATTCACAAGCGCCGGCGGTGTGGATGCAACAAGCCACGTCGCCAGATGGGCGCTGCCTGGCATCGCTCCCACTACAGGCAGTTCACTGTTCTGCACCGATGAAAACACCACTGTCTCCATCAGCTTGACGGACGTGGTCGCCTTGTTCGGCTACCAGTTCGTCGTGAACTACGACCCCAGCCTGGTCAGCGCTTCGGGGGCCTTCGTCAACACCTTCTTCGATACCACCATCGATACCACCAGCCCACATGCCAGCATCCCACCCGACTGGAACGCCAGTTGCAGCGGCGGCGAGTGCAAATTCGCCGTCAGCAAGGTGAAGCCAGGTGAGGCGGTCACCGGCTCCGGGGCCGTCGCTCAGATTACGCTCACCGGCGTGAGCGCAGGCACTTTCGACCTCACCCTCAGCGACGACATCCTGTCCGACCGGGAGGAGGCCCAGGCCATGCAGCATACCGCTGGCTCCCTGCCCCTGACCGTGTGCGGCTATGCCAATGTCAGCGGCACGGTCTCGTTGCAAGGCCACACTTCACCGGTCAATGCCGGCCAGGTCACCCTGACCGACCTGGGCGGCATCTTCGGGTCGTACACAACCAGCTTCAATCCTGATACTGGTGGGGCCTTCACCAAAGATGTCAAGGTGATGCCCGGCGGCTCGAACTACCAGTTCGACGCTGCGCACGGCCTGTACCTGGGCAACCGGATGACGCACATGTTGAATCCACTCGACAGCTACACCGCGTCCGCCACTCGTCTTCTGGGCGGCGATGCCAATAACGATCGCCTGATTGACCTCAGCGACCTGACCTGCATCGGCGGTTCCTTCGGCGGCGCGCCGGTCACTTGCGGCACGACCGGCAGCAGCGACATCAACGCCGATGGGGCCGTCAACATCCTCGACCTGGTTCTGCCGGGCGGCAACTATGGGCTTACAACGCCGCGATCATGGTAGCCTTCCCCAGCGAATAAGACAGATCCGCGAAGAAGCAACCCCCATATTTGACGGGGAGACTGCTTACCCTTCGGATAGGATGTCGCTGCACTCGCAGTGACAAAGGTTATCGAGTTTATCGAGATAAAGAATCATCTGTGATACGACGCAACCGCTTCCCAGGCCTGATAACCGTCCTCGTTTTGGTTTTCGCGTCGCCATCTCAGCCAATCTTTGCCCAGGATGGGAAAGCACTGGTACGCACCGATCCCGCTGTCCTGGAAGTCGGCAAAGGGCAGATCGAGACGCTGCAAGTCCTGCTCGTGGATGCCCAAAATGTATACGGCATTGACTTGCAGGCCGCGTTCGACCCGGCTGTGGTGGAGGTGGTGGACGCGGACTCTGAACAGGATGGCATCCAGATGACGCCGGGACCGTTCATCAAGCCGGATTTCGTGTTATTCAATACAGCCGATAACGAGGCGGGCACATTGCATTACGTGGTCACCCAGTTAAACCCCACACCCCCCGCCAATGGTGAAGGCGTGATCCTCTCGATCCAGTTTCTGGGCAAGGCGGTGGGGATAGAGACAGCCCTGACCATCCTCTCCGTACAGATCGCGGATCGGCGCGGGGTCAAGCCGCCCGTCACGGCCCAGGACGCGGACCTGGTAGCCGTTCCCCCAAAACCGCCCACCTCTACGCCCGCTCCGACCTCGACCCTGATGCTCTCGACGCCAACCTCTTTTGTGCCCACCGTAACCAGGTCCAGATCGCAACCGACGGCGCGGCCCACCGAATCCGCTGAACAGAATCATCCGACCAACGCTGCCGAGGTAAATTCCGTATCCTCCGACCGGATACTCACCTGCGTGACAGTGGCTGGTTTCTTCGGCTCGGCCCTGCTGATCGGCCTGTCGTTTTGGTTGCTCGCCTCGAAACGCCGCAAAGAAAGAATTGAAAGACCTGAATGAAAAGAACGCTGCTCATTAATATTTCCGCTTTGTTAGCGGTTTTAATGATCTGGGCACAGCCGAAGGCCGCCGCAATAGCGCAAGGCGGCGACGTGATACTCCGGCCTGATCCGCTATCATTGGGGTTGACGCCTGATGCGCAAGGTACAGTTACCATCCTCCTCGAAAAAGTACAAGACCTGTACGGTATGGAGTTCCACCTCGCCTTCGACCCGAATGTCGTCCAGGTAGAAGATGCCGACCCGGCCAGAGAAGGGGTGCAGATCGAGCCGGCTGGCTGGTGGCGGGATGGCTTCGTGGCGGTCAATAATGCGGACAACAGGAGCGGGCGGATCGCTTTTGCGGCCACGTTGCTCAATCCTGCCCTGCCGGTTAGCGGCGATCGGGCCGTGGCTGTGATCACCTTTCGGGCCAGGAAAGCGGGTGTCAGCGCGTTGAGCATCGAATCGGCGATCTTATCCACGCGCGAAGCCGAGGAGATCTCTTTCACAGCGCAAAAGGGAGGTATTGGAGTCAACCCGAGCGGCCAGGCGCCGGATGTCAGTGCCATAGCTGAGCCAACAGAATCTTACACGAGCACCGTGAAACCCGGACGGGTAGTACTTGCCGGGGTAGCCATTCTTGCGTTCTTAATTGCCCTCGGCGTATTCATCTACATCCTGCGATACCGAGTAGGTGCTGCGCATAGAAGATAAAGAAAAAAAACCAGACTGGAATAATGCGCTATCCAAAAATCCTTATCTCCTCCCCATCCCGGAGATTCCCACCGATTAGGCCTTCGGCAGAGCTACAATTGACGGCTTGTGTCAAGCGTGCTATTATGAGACTGCCGCCCGCAGGGTGCTTCGCGAAAGGCCTACTCGGTAATTTGCGAGTAAAGCCACCGAGTAGGCCTTCGGCAGCGGGAAATCGCCGCTGTTCAATGCGAAAGAAAAATAGAGTCTGTCGTTGCGAGGAGCGTTCTTCCCTGGCACTTGCATGCCAGGGCAAGTGTGCGACGAAGCAATCCCCAGTTACGAGGAGACTGCTTCGTTTCTCGCAGTGACACTTGTTTCTTAGTAGCATTTCGGCACATGCCGAAGGCCTACCCGGCAAGAAGCAATAGGGTGGGGAATGCGACATTACCGAGTAGGCGCTGCCCTGAGTTCATCGAAGGGTGCTGCCGAAGGCCTACTCGGCGCATCGTATCATCCGGATTTATTCAAAGGAGTTATTCAGTGAGCGCTAATTTTATTGCCCGTCT
>JBDRTP010000341.1:0-5506 GCA_043823965.1 Chloroflexota bacterium | reverse complement strand
GACTCGAGTCATGCCGTGCTCTGCGCGTGACGGGATCGCGCCGCCCGCGCCCGGCTCCGGGAACCACAGGCGCTGGATGTGCTTCCTGGCCAGGGTCATCGCCGCGTCGAAGCGGATGATCGGAAAGTTGCGCGCCACCTGTAAAATGGCCTGGATGACAGCCTCGCGCACCACAGCCTGGGAGTAATCCAGTTGGGCGGTATCGTTCCAGGGCATGGAGGTGCCATCATTACCGTGGTAGATGTAATTGGTTTCGTTAGTTGGGTAGTTGCGTAGTTGGAAGACGACTGCGGCATCGGTTTTGTCGTAGTAATGGTCTTCGAGGAAGATGCCGACGCGCGGGTCGTTGGAAAGGTCGGGGCCGTTGAAGGAATAGTTGGGATAGGGCGGGTAGGGCAGCGAGAGGAACCAGTCGGGGTGTTCAACGACCCATTTTGAATCAATGCCCATGTGATTGGGCACCATATCCGCCGAGAGACGGATGCCGCGCTGCCACGCCCGCCAGCGCAAATTGCCGAGCGCCTCCCAGCCACCCAGATCGGCGGCAATCTGGTAATCCATCAGCGAATAGGCCGAGGCGACCGAGGGGGAAAGAATGAAGGCGGAAGGATGAAGGATGAAACGAGCCTGACTTCGTGTGTTATACTAACCGCAACGAGGTGTCACCTTGCGCTACGAGTTCGACTGGGGTCCCAACAAAGAACGCGCCAACATCCGCAAGCATGGACTCTCGTTCCGCCAGGCGGCGTTCGTTTTTCGTGACCAGAATCAATTGTCAAGATTCGACGAAGGGGCAGTCTCCCTGTTGAGTGCAGTTGCAGGATCATGGATTTGAACCGCGAAGAAACGAAGACCGCTGGATTACGCTTGGAATTGATAGCACAGGCGTTTTGAAAGTTGTTGTCCACACGTTTGAACAGGTAGATGAAAACCTATGGCGAATAAGAATTATCTCAGCCCGAAAGGCAAATCTCGACGAAACAAAGAAGTACAACGAGATGACGATATGAAAGACCATTATGACTTCTCGGTGGCAGAGCGCGGCAAGTTTTATCGCGCGGATGCCGAATTCCACTTCCCTGTTTATCTTGAGCCTGACGTCAACGATTTTTTGACGCGGCTTGCCGAGCATAAGAAAGTCGCAGTGGATGAGTTGGTGAATGAGTTATTACGGGCGGATATGAATATCATCCAAAGTGCGGGACGTTAGAAAAACCTGATTAACGATTAACTCGGAGATGAAAAGTCTCCGAGTTTTCTTGTAGACACGCGGCACGAGGGTGCGCTTGTCTTGACCTCACCCCCGTCCCCTCTCCCGCTGGGAGAGGGGAGTCTGTCCGTGTGGCGCGAGGGGGCGCTTGCTTCGCACTCCCTTCGGTCGCAGGCGCGAGGGGATGGGGATTGGTGGTCCGCTTCGATTGACACATGCGCATGTGGGTGTGTATAATAAACGCAGAAAGGATGTCCTATGGAAACGCTGCAACGAGTCAATCTTTTGTTGGAACGCCGCCAGCGGGAAGCGCTGGAACGTCTCGCCCGCCAGAAGGGGCGCAGTGTCAGCGACCTGGTGCGGACGTATGTAACGATGGGATTGAGCGAGGAAAATAACCAGCAGCGCGAGCGAATGCTGGCGCTTGAAAACGCCCGCGCCCTCAGGCAACGCATTTTGGAACGGCGGGGCGGCAAGCCAGTTACAGATTCCGTGGAAATCATCCAGCAAATACGAGAGGAGCGGATGAATGAGTTACTGGGTGGTTGACGCGAATATCGCGGTGCGGACTGCCGTGAACATCTCGGACAGCCTGGAGCGGTTTTGGGAACGAGTCCGTCAAGAGCAAATTACCCCCTGCTCCCCGCGCCTGTGGATGAGCGAAACCACCTCGGCGGTGCGATTCCTGCTGGCGCAAAAGGAAATCATCGCTGACGAGGCAGAACAAGCCATGCAAATCATCCATGCCTTGCGGGTGGAAATCGTAAACGAAGACGAGGCGCTGTGCCTGCGCGCACTTGCGCTGGCGGGCAAACTCGGACAATCCAAAGCCTATGACGCGTTTTACCTGGCGCTGGCAGAACGTCTGGAGACGGAATTATGGACAACCGATGAGCGCCTGGCAAACCGGTGCCGCAAAGATTTGAAGTTAACCTGGGTGCATTGGATCGGGGAAATGTAATGCGCGCGAGCGGCTGAGGCTGTTTTATAGAGGATTTTCTCACAAAAGCAATGCCTGCCACCAACAACGTCACCCGCCTGCTCGATTCCCATAAAATCCCCTACACGGCCTTCGAGCTTCCCAACGAAAAACTCGGCGCAACGGAAACGGCGCGCTTGTTAGGTGTTCCAGCCGAGACTGTCTACAAGACCATCGTGGTGACGCGCCCGAAGCCCGGCAAACCAATCCTGGCTGTCATCCCTGGCCCGAACCGTGTAGACTTGAAGCTTTTGGCGATTGCCTTGAACGAGAAAAAGATGAGCCTGCCGACCGAACGCGAGGCCGAGCAGTTGACCGGCCTGCAAGCCGGGGGAATCTCGCCGCTGGCGCTCATCAACAAGGGTTTTCAGGTAGTGATTCATTCCGCAGCAAAGAATCTGGTTGAAGTCCACGTGAGCGGCGGGCAGCGCGGGCTGAATATCCGCTTACCGGTCTCTGCGCTGGCCGGGTTGACCAGGGCGCGCTTCGCCGAGATCAGCGTCCCGGAAACTGAAAGTTCTCAGGCATTTGACATTTTTTATTCTATCGCCAATTAAATACGACTCCCCAAGAACGGGGGTTGTGTTTCGATCTTCTCGCTTTTTCCCGTTAAAAACAGAAGACCCACATTTCTTTAACTCATAGCGCCAATTTTGTCCTATAATAGTAATTACTCAGCCGTATTATAAATCCCTGTACGTGTCATTGCGAGGAGCGTTCTTTGCGACGAAGCAATCCCCAACATGGCTAGAAAATTGCCGTAACGAGGAGATTGCTTCGCCAAAGAACAGCTCGCAATGACATGCTTGAGCAGTTACCTGTAATATACAAAATGCCAATCCGGGAGAGGATCATGACTGAACAAACTGCCAGCTTCGAGCCGATCATCGTCTGCCGCGATGTGCAGAAATGGTACGGTCATTTTCAGGCCCTGAAGGGGATCAGCATGGATGTAGAGAAGGGGGAAGTAATCGTCATCTTCGGCCCATCCGGGTCGGGGAAGTCCACCTTCATCCGTGCGCTAAACCGCCTGGAGGAACATCAAAAAGGCAAGATCATCATTGACGGCATCGAGTTGTCCAATGACATGCGCAACATCGAGAAGATCCGCATGGAGACCGGCATGGTCTTCCAGCAGTTCAACCTGTTCCCGCATCTGACCGTGATGCAAAACATCACCCTGGCCCCCATCCAGGTGCGCAAGTGGTCGAAGCAGAAAGCCGAGGAAGTGGCGATGCAACTGCTCGAGCGGGTGGGCATCCCGGAGCAGGCACAGAAATACCCCGGTCATCTTTCAGGCGGTCAGCAGCAACGGGTGGCGATTGCCCGCGCCCTGGCCATGCAGCCCAAGATCATGCTCTTCGATGAGCCGACCTCGGCCCTCGACCCGGAGATGATCAAGGAAGTGCTCGACGTGATGATCGAACTGGCGCAATCGGGGATGACCATGCTGGTGGTGACGCACGAAATGAGCTTTGCGCGCGCCGTCGCGGACCGGATGTACTTCTTCGATGAAGGCTTGATCGTCGAGAGCGGCTCGCCGGATGAGATCTTCCATCATCCGAAAGAAGATCGCACCAAACTCTTCCTCTCACAGATATTGACGCATTAAGAACAAACCTCCGAGGTCTCGCAGACCTCGGAGGTTTATTTCATGAGTCAAACTCCCCGATCTTTTCCCCATTCACCCACACCGAGTAATGCCCCGGCGGAAAACTGCCGAGCGGGATGTTGACTTCGAGCGGGGCCAGCATCTGGATGCAGATCTGATTGGGGTCAATCACCGAGTACACATCGATGAATATGCGATTCTTGGCGTTCGGCGCGCTGACCGCCACGCGCAAATGGTTGCAAGGCGTGGGCAGGCTGCCCTGCCGAAGGCCTACTCGGCAGGAGAAGCGCAATCTGCGGCGGGTAACTTTCCATGCTGAGCAATTGGATTGAATCGCGATAGACATTGCCGCGCATCAATTGATTATCGGCCGGTTGAGGGGCGTAAGGATTTTGGTCTGTGACGGGCGGCATGGGTTGGTCTCCCGAAGGCCTACCGGCGGGCGGGCTGGTGACAACGGTATCTGGCGGCGTGACGAGTCCGTCGGGCGCGCTGCCGGGGAGCGCGCAGGCGGCAAGCAGGGCAACTGCCATCACGTTGAATAGAAGTTTACCGTCAAGGCCTACTCGGCGGAACATCTTTACCTCATCCTTTGATCACCACCACCGGCCGCATACGCGCCACCTTGCGCGCAATCCCGGCCGCCGTGACCGTCTCGACCACTTCATCCACGTCTTTGTAGGCCCGGGGTGACTCCTCGGCCAGGCCGGACATCGAACCAGCGCGCACCTTGATTCCATTCTGTTCCAATTCGCGGCGCAGGTCATCGCCGCGGATTTCGTGTTTGGCTTTCGAGCGCGACATCACCCGCCCTGCGCCGTGGCAGGAGGAGCCGAATGAGCGCTGCATGGACATTTCCGTACCCGATAAAACCCACGAGGCGGTGCCCATACTGCCTGGGACAAGCACCGGCTGGCCGATAGATTGGTATTCGGGCGGCAGACCGGGAGATCCAGGGCCGAAAGCCCGTGTTGCACCTTTGCGATGGACACAGACTTTCATGCGCTGACCATCTATCTCGTGCGTTTCAACCTTGCCCATATTGTGGGCCAGGTCGTAAACCTGGCGCAGTTCCCAGCCTTTCATCCTGCCAGCAAAGATCTCCTCGAAGGCGCGCCGGGCGGAGTGGGCCAGGATTTGCCGGTTGGCGAATGCGAAATTGGCTGCCGCGCGCATCGCGCCCAGGTAGGCCTGTCCCTCGGGTGAATCCATCGGCGCGCAGACCAGTTCGCGGTCGGGCAAGACGATCCCGTAATGCTTTACTGCCGCCTGTAGTTCCTGCACGTAATCGGTGCAAACCTGATGCCCCAGTCCACGCGAACCGCAGTGGATTTGCAGCGCCAGGCAGCCGGCACGTAATCCCATCACCGTCGCGGCCTGTTCATCGAAGATTTCGTCCACCACATCTATTTCGATGAAATGGTTGCCCGCGCCGAGCGAACCGAGCTGGGTCTGGCCGCGCTTCTTGGCGCGCTCGCTGACTTTGGCCGGATTGGCCGCCTCGAGGCAGCCGCCCTCCTCAGTGCGCGCCAGATCCTGTTCGCTGGCGTAGCCGTTCTTGAGTGCCCAGCGTGAGCCTTCGCGCAGCACGCGTTCCAGCTCCGGCACGTTGACCCGCACCACGCCCTCCACGCCAACACCCGATGGGCAATACTTGTTCAGCAGGGTGGCAAGCGCGTCCAGGTGGGGCTCGGCGGCCTCGGCC
>JBDRTP010000340.1:0-3206 GCA_043823965.1 Chloroflexota bacterium | reverse complement strand
TGCCGAGTAGGCCTTCGGCAAGGAAATTCCAACCGCTAAGACGCCAAGAACGCAAAGCCTGCTTCCCTCACCAGTCGAACACGCCATCCAAATCTTCTTCCGCTACATCGAACACAGCATTATGCGGGGGTAAAGGTTCACGCGTCATCCACTTGGGCAGGCGGTCGTCTTTGGCAGTGAATCCGGCGCGGCGGTTGAATTCGCGCTCCAGTTTCAACGTTTCCTTTCCAAGTACCTGCAAAACATCCTCGGGCATATCCCAGCCGTAGCGAGCGTTGAGCAGGCGGGCAATTGTACTCGTTGGCGCGGCGGCAAAGCCGAAGCCGGCGAAGATGCACGCGCCGAGGGTATCGTATCCGGCCATGTTGATCTGCGCGGTGCGCGAGACATCAGCCTGTCCCTTCGGGTCGAGGTGATTGATCTTGGCGCGGATGGTCAGGCCGCAGGTGTGGTCCGCGCCCTGCGGCGAAGTTGCGTAAGTGACGCCGGTGCCTTTGATGGCGCGCGGCTCATAGGCGGACATGGCCTGCCCCTTGACCGCCGGGACGCGCTCGATCCCGAAATGCTTCCCCGTCGAGACTGCGCCGTTAGCAAGTACGCGTCCGAGCGGTGTGTTGCGGCGGATTTCATCGAGCAGTTCCATCGCTCGCGCCGCGTCGCCCCATCCCATCTGCCCGGCTTCGGCGGCCACGCCCAACGCCGCGCCGACCTCGATGCTGTCCAGCCCGAGATCGTTGACCTGCCAGTTCAAACGGGCGATGGCATCCAGCGAGTCAATGCCCAGGTTGGAACCCATCAGGCCGATGCTCTCGTATTCGAGCGGGGAGACGATGCTCTTGCCGTCCTCGCCGCCGAAAACATTCGAGCATTGGATGGTACAGCCGGGCATGCAGGCATGGGTCGGGTCGCTGGCGCCGCCGCGTGCCAGCAGCAATTCGCGCAGATGTTCGCCGCTGATCTCGTCTACCTTCTCAAAATGTCCGGACGAAAAATTGCGCGTGGGCAGCCCGCCGAAGCCATCGCTCATCTGCGCCATAGCCGCCGTGCCGTAATCGCGAAAGGTGGCGGTCTGCGGATGTTCGAGCAGAGCCTTGTTGAAAATCTTCTGCGCGGCGCGGTAGGCTTTCTCGTCGGCGATCGGCGGTTTCTGGCAACCCTCGGCGTCGAAGACGATGGCTTTCAACCCTTTTGACCCCATCATCGCGCCCAGGCCGCCGCGCGCGGCGATGCGCGAGGGGACTTTATCCTTATCCAGATTCTGGATGCCGGCCGCGGAGAGTTTCATCTCGCCGCCGGGACCGATGAGCGCAATGGCAACTTTCTGACCGTATTTCTCCAGCAGTTTCGTCGCGGTCTCGTAAACGCCCAGACCAACCAAACTCTGCCCTGAGAAAAGCGAAGGGTCATCGGCTTTCTCGAACCTTGCGCCCTGCGACCTCAGATGCAGGACCCAAAAGCCAGGCTCGGCAGGTATGTCTTCGATAATCAAGGCTCGGATGCCCAGATAAGCCATCTGCAGGCCAGTGGTGCCGCCCGCGTTGGCTTCCTTGATGCCACCGGTCAGCGGGGACTTGCCACCAACTGAGATGCGGTCGCAGGACGAGAGCATGTGTCCCACCAACAGGCCGGGGGCAAAGACGAGTTTGTTCTGCGGGCCGAGCGGGTCGCATTTTGCGTTCACCTCGTCGAGCAGGATGCGTGCCGAGAGTCCGCGCCCGCCGAGGCGAGACCAGGCTTCGGGCACGGGCAGCAGGCTCAGGGTCCGCGTGCGTACGTTGACGCGCCAGACGAGGGGATTTTGGATTTTAGACCTGTCTTGAACCGAAGCCCTGAACGTTCTTTGGAAAGGGTAGTCGAAGGGTTTTGGATTTTGGATTGGCATTTTGTATCCTACGAACAGCCCCTCTAGTAAATTTCTTGCAACGTCAGAAATTCTCGGACAGTTACGATTTTGATCCCCTCGAATTCCTGGAGATCCAGCAGATCCGGATCGCCCGTAACAAGGTATCTGGCTTTTCCGCCCAAAGCACATGCCAACACCACGTTATCCTTCGGATCGCGGCAGACAGATACCTGCCCACGAGGTTTTACCAACTTCGCGTACGACAAAACATCCTTGATCACCGCTTGAGCCTCATCGTGCGAGAGGCGAAAGGGTTTACCTTCACGTGTCAACACATCTTCGAGTTCATCCAATAATGCCTGGCAAACGACAACGCGGATCAAACCCTGCCTGGCTCTGTGAATAAGTTGACGTGGAGCGCCGCGCCAGAATATTCCAGAGATGAGCACATTCGTGTCGAGCAGGGTTACGATCATGCAGCCCTACGCCCTTCATGCACGATTTGAGCGATATCCTTCTCAGTCAAAGCAGAAAACCCTTTGTTCTTCGCGATCTCTTCTGCCCAACGCTCAAAGGGCGTGGCTTCTTCAGGAACAGTTTCTTGCCACAAAAGAAATCGCGCAAAGTCAAGGATTTCGGTGATTCTGTCCTCTGGTAGCTGGCCAATCACAGATAGCAATTGAGCAATACCCTGGTTATTCATCGGCACACCTCACTTTCACAGCAATCCAACCGTATATTCGACGCTGGCTCTTAATCGCTATCTCTGATTATACTCTGTGCAAAGCGAGGCGTGCGAGAGGATTTCACACGGGTTACCCCCAAACGCGGCTCTAAGCCGCCGGTTCGCTGCCACATCTCTTTCACCGTCAGGTGACAGTCACTTCGGAAGTGACTGTCACCTGACTATATCCTTCAACGCTTCCGCGAAGATGCTTACCGCATCGTCAATCTGCCTTTCGCTGACAATCAACGGCGGTATCCAGCGGATGACGTTATCGTACGTGCCGCAGGAAAGCAGCAGCAGGCCGCGTTCCTCGCAGGCGTGGATGACTGATTTGACGAACGCTTTATCCGCCGGTTTGCCTTCGTTGGTGAACTCCGCGCCGATCATCAGCCCCAAGCCGCGCACATCGCCGATGACAGGATACTCTTCCTGGAGTTTGCGCAGGCCGGAGGCCAACTGGACCCCGCGCCTGATCGCGTTACCGATCATATCCTCTTCACGCATGGCCCGTATGGTAGCAACGCCAGCCGCGCAGGCCACAGCGTTGCCGCCGTACGTCCCGCCGTGCGAGCCGGGTGTCCACTTTTTCATCAAGTCGAGGCGGCTGAACACGCCCGAAAGCGGCAGGCCGGAAGC
>JBDRTP010000339.1:0-3073 GCA_043823965.1 Chloroflexota bacterium | reverse complement strand
CGATGGTAATTTGTTGTAACATATCCTTCTCCTTGCCAGTCGAAGACTCTGGACTGGTGATATTATACTGCTTTAGAGCATCACGCAGTACACGTAGCAGGAATGGAGTATGGAAAATGGATAATGGAACCTGGAAAGCGGACGCGGCGTATCACAAAAAGCCGTCTGTGACGCTGGAACGCCTGTCCCGTTTGGAGCAGGTGATGTTGGATGAAATCAATGAACTCTGTGCGAGATGGACAACATTTGGCGCTACATCGAATCCAATCCTGCCATGTGGCTGGATGACGATGAAAACCCGCGTTATCATCCGTCGTAAGGGCGACCCGTCAGGGTCTAGCCGACGTGCGTTCTGGCAAAACGCTTTGTACGATATGATGACTGATGGCATGGGTGAGTCGCCCCGACAAGGCGCGATCCCTCGGCAATGTAAGGGCGACCTGCCAGGGTTTAACCGACGTGCGTTCTGGCAAAACGCTTTGTACGATATGATGACTTATGGCATGGACGGGTCGCCCTTACCACAAAATTGCGGGTAAAATATCCCCACACCCAATAATTTTTACCTACCAACCCACCGACAAATACACCTCCCCCAAATTCCGCACGTTGGAATTTGGGGGAGGACGGGTGGAGGCTAACAAAAGGCGGCGGACATGGCGCGTGACGAGGCATATCGCCAAGCAGAAGAGAAAATCGAAGCAGCGCGGCGCTCGGGTAACAACCAAAGACCTGACAGGTTTCCGCGTGACGCGCGCTATCAGGAATCCACGTCCCCGCACGCGACTCGGTTAACGGCGGCGCGGATAAAACCTGTCAGGTCTGTAACCACGAAAGGCAGCGGACATGGCGCGTGACGAGGCTTATCGCCAAGCAGAAAAGAAAATCGAAGCAGCGCGGCGCTCGGGGGCAACGAAACTCAGTCTATGGGAAATGCAACTTAGGGAATTGCCAGAAAGTCTGTTCCAACTTACGCAGTTGCAGTCGTTAGATCTCGAAAAGAATTTTCTGACCACACTGCCAAAGTCGCTGGGCAAACTTACGCAGTTGCAAACATTACGTATATCATACAATCAACTGACGAAATTGCCCGAATCACTTGGTCAACTCACCCAGTTGCAATTATTATCTCTTGAAAATAACAGATTAACTGAATTGCCAGAATGGCTTAGTCAACTTAATCAATTGCGAATATTAGGTCTCGAAGAAAATGAACTAACCGCATTGTCAGAGTGGGTAAGCCAATTTACTCAGTTACAGTCCGTTTATCTCTCCAGAAATCAATTGTCAAGACTGCCTGAGTCAATAGGCCAACTTACACAGCTACAGGTACTGGATCTCTCCGAAAACCAATTGACACAACTGTCTGAGTCAATAGGCCAAATTACACAGCTACAGGCACTGGATCTCTCCGAAAACCAATTGACAAAACTACCTGAGTCATTAGGTCGGCTCGCCCTATTAACAAGGCTAGATATCTCCCATAATCGGTTAATTGATTTACCAGTCTCGCTAATCAAACTTGAATGTTTTGATGAAATCAAGTATGACGGCAATCCCCTAAACCCCGAACTACGCGCGGCATACAAACAAGGTCTTGAAGCCGTCAAAGCCTATTTGCGCGCCAAAGCCGCCGCGCAAATTACCCTCAACGAAGCCAAACTCATCCTGGTCGGCGAAGGCGAAGTGGGCAAAAGCTGCCTGCTCGGCGCACTGCGCGGCGGCCCATTTGTTGAAGGACTCCCCACCACTCATGGCATCGAGATCAAACCTGTCAAAGTGACCGACCCCGATAGCAATAGGGAAATCACCCTCAACGGCTGGGATTTCGGCGGTCAGCGCGTCTACCGTCCCACGCACCAGTTGTTCTTCAGCGCGCCTGCCGTCTGTCTCGTAGTCTGGAAGCCGCGCGAAGGTCCCCAGCAGGGCTTCGTCAAGGAATGGATTCAATTGGTCAAGCGCCGCGAGCCAACTGCAAAAATTCTAGTGGTCGCCACGCACGGCGGTCCGCAGCAGCGCCAGCCCGATATTGACCGCCAGGAACTTTGGGATCTCTTCGGCAAGGACACGGTCATTGATTTCTTCTTCGTCGAGAGCAAGCCCGATGATAAAGGCGAACGGCGCGGCATCGCGGAGCTCAAGCGCGCCATCGCCCGCGTCGCCTCGTCCCTACCAGAAGTGGGACGCTCCGTGCCAAAAAGTTTTCAGGACGCGCGCCAGTCCCTGCAAAACACAGGCGCGGCGTACCTGCCCCTGGAGCGTGTGCTCGCCGTATGCCGTGAACACAAGATGGACGATGAACTGGCGCGCCTGTTCGTGACCATCTCCCACCGTCTCGGGCATCTCATCCATTACGAGCACGACCCCGCCCTGCGCGACATCGTCGTGCTCAAGCCTAACTGGCTTTCCAACGCCATTAGCTTCGTGCTCGACGATGAACAAACTCGGAAAGGTCACGGTTTGGTGCGCTTTGCCCGCTTGAGCCAATTGTGGAATGACCCCGCGCGGGCCGAAGAATTTCGCTACCCACCCGAACTACATCCGGTCTTTTTACGGCTGATGGAACGCTTCGACCTTTCCTACCGTGTGGCGGGACTGCCAGCAAAAGGAGACTGTGACGAAACCAGCCTCATCGCCCAACTCGTCCCCGACAATCGCCCCGACTCCATCCCTTCCTGGGTGAAGAGCGTTGCCTCTGGCGACATTCAACAAGAGCAAATCTGCCGCATCGTGGACGCGCAGAACGGTCAATCCGCCACTGCCGAGGGCTTGTTCTACCAGTTGATCGTGCGCCTGCACAAATATTCGCTCGGGCGCGTGAACTACAACGACAGCGTCCACTGGCAGCGCGGCCTCATACTGGATGACGACTACAACGGCCGCGCCCTGCTGGAGCACGCCGGCAACGACGTGCGAATCACTGTCCGCGCACCCTATCCCGAACGCGTCCTCGCCATGCTGACGAGTGAAGTTAAATATCTGGTGGAGAGTTTCTGGGAAGGCTTGCGCTGTGAAGTGATGGTTCCGTGCATCGAACCATGTGGAAGACAAGCGGCAGGAACTGGCTTGTTTG
>JBDRTP010000338.1:0-17587 GCA_043823965.1 Chloroflexota bacterium | reverse complement strand
CCCACCGGTTTTTACAACGACGTGCGCACCGAACTGCGCCAGCATCTGGATGCCAAACTGCACCGCCTGTGGGAAGAAGGCATTGGCGGGGCGGATTTCTTTATCGCTGCCATCGGTTCGGCCATCGAAGTCTTCGGCAAGACCGAGCAGGTCATGGATTACGAAGGCAACATCGTGCGCGCCAATCGCCTGCTCGAAGAAGTGCGCACCATCGCCACCGATTACGCCGTGCGCCAGATTTTGCACGACGGTTTTGCCGCCGAGATCTCCGGTCTCACCCGCCTGTATGTCCTGTGGCGCTGGAACTTCGGCGAAGCGCTTGTCCCCTTCGACGAGGCCCGCAAACTGGCCCAATCCTGCGGCCTCGACATCTCCCAGGCATGGAGCAAGACCGGCTTCATCCGCAAGGAGAAGGAATTCGTCCGCCTGCTGGGGCCGCAAGGGCGCAAACTGGACGACCTCGATGACCCGCGCGATCTGATTGACGTGCTGCACAAGGCACTTTTGTTATGGGAGAAGAGTGAGCGCGCCGAGATGGTCAAGGCGCTGGCGGGTCGGGGCGGGTCTGAGACCCGCCCATACGGGAACAGTGAAGCGTTCTACCGCGTTGCCCAGGCCATCTCCGAAACCCTTCCGCTGGAGAGCAAGGAAAAGAAACTGCTGGATGGATTTTTGGCTGGCAGGGAGCGGGTGCAAGAGGAAGTGGAGAAGCAGGGAATGCAGGAAAATCTATTTTAACGCAAAGCCGCCAAGGGACAAAGACGCAAAGAAAAAAATAAAGAGCCTTGGCGTCTCTGCGTCTTAGCGCCTTTGCGTTAAAAATCTTAAACCCTTTGCGACTCCGCGCCTTTGCGTTAAGGAGTAAAAATGGACGAGAACGAAATCAGCAAAATCATCGTGGACGCCGCCATCGAAGTCCATCGCACCCTGGGCGGCCCCGGTCTGCTGGAAAGCGTCTATCAGGAAGCTCTGGCCTGGGAAATTGCCCGGCGTGGGCAAAAAGTGGAACGCGAGAAAATCATCCCCATTGTCTACAAAGGGCAAACGCTCGGCTCACCCCTGCGCCTTGATCTGCTGGTCGGTGAAAAAGTCATTGTGGAATGCAAGGCCACCACAGACTACAATCCAATCTTTCAAACGCAAGTGCTGACCTACCTGCGCCTGACCGGGCTGAAACTCGGCCTGGTCATCAACTTCGGCGAAAAACTGGTCAAGAACGGCATTCACCGTGTTGTGAATGGGTTGTAAAATGATTAACGCAAAGCCGCCAAGTAAAAAAGACGCAAAGAAAAAATTAAAGAGTCTTGGCGTCTCTGCATCTTTGCGCCTTTGCGTTAAAAACAGAGAAGAGAGAGCCTTATGACCGCCTTTTACACGATTGCCATTCCCCACGACGACATCCTGCAGGGCCGTCTAACGTTTGAAACCCGGTTAGAATTAGGCGTAAAGGATCGCCTATGAACCTCTCGGAGTTACGCCAACGCATCGAAACCTGGGAAAACCTGCACACCGAATTCAAAGAGTGGCCCACGCACGAAGACGACCTGTCCGCCGCGCTGGTGGCTTTTGGCAATACGGATGGCGGCCAGCTCATCATTGGCGTTGCCAACAATCGCCAGATCAAAGGCGTGAAGAACGCGGACAAGGCCATGCAGCGCCTCGACCAGATCGCCTACAACAACTGTGAGCCACCTCTGACCATTGTTCAAGAAACCGTTACGACTGAAGATGGGGCCATCGTCGTCGTGGTGAACATCCCAAAGGGCGACCAGCGGCCTTACCGGACGAACCGCGGTGATTACTTCATTCGGACTACTTCCGGACGGCGGCGCGCCTCCCGCCAGGAGCTGCTGCGCCTCTTCCAAAACGCCGAAAGCCTGTATTACGACGAAACCCTGGTCATGCGCGCTGCGTTGGCCGATCTGGACCGCTGGGCTTTCGAGCAATACATCCAGCGCGCCTACCTTCGCCCGCTGGAACAGCTTGGGATCAACTACGAGGACTTGCTGCGTAATTTGGGATATGTTCGCGAGCAAAACGGCAGTTTATATCCGACAATGGCTTGCATGTTATTCTTTGGGCGTGAGCCGCAGCGCTTCTTCCCGCACGCCCACGTCGTCGCTGCCCGCATTCCCGGCGTTGACTTTTCTGCGCCTCCCTCGGATAACAAGCAAATTTCCGGCCCGGCCGCAGCCATGCTGGAAGACGCTGTGCGATTTCTGCGCATCCACTTGAGAACCGCTCACCGCATTCAGGCCTTCGAGCCAGAAGCCTATCCCGAATTGCCAGAAGAAGCGCTGCGCGAAGTGCTGGTGAACGCCCTGGCCCATCGCGATTACACCATCGCGGCCCCGATCCGCGTTTTCGTCTTCGATGATCGAGTGGAAGTGCGCACACCCGGCGGGCTGCCCAATACCGTGACGGTCGAAGCAATCCGTTTGGGAGCGGTTCACGTGCTGCGCAACCCCACGATCTACATGCTGTTCAGCCGCCAGGGGATGGTGACTGGGATCGGCACTGGTGTGTATCGCGCTATCCAGCAGGTGCGGGAGCTGACCCATCGAGAGCCTGCGCTTTTCCTGGAGGGCAATGAGTTCGTCGTTTCGTTACCCAGGAGTTTTCTATGACCGCCTTTCACACCATTGCCATTCCCCATGACGACATCCTGCAGGGCCGCCTGACGATGGATGTCTTCGCCGCCGACCTGTGGGACGTGTTCAAAGCACGCGGCAGCGACGAATACAAAACGCCTGACCTGTTCTTCCAGAAGACCTACCAGACCGAAGGGCTGACAACTCTGCTGGAGGTGGTCAAGTCGCGCCTGAAGGGCAAGGGCGGCGATCCCGTCCTGCAGCTGCAAACCCCCTTTGGCGGTGGCAAGACCCACGCCCTGATCGCCATGTACCACCAGGCCGCCGAGTGGGGCGCCAAACGGGTGGTGATGGTCGGCACGGCCATGTCCGCTAAAGATACGCTCTGGGGCGTGCTCGAGGAGCAGTTGACCGGTCAACGCAAGCAGTTCGCCGATCTGACCTCCCCCGGCCGCACGGAAGAATTCCGGGAACTGCTGGCCGGCCAGGTTCCGCTGCTGATCCTGCTCGACGAACTGCTGGAATACGTCTCCAAAGCCGCCGGCGTCCAAGTGGCCGAGAGCACCCTGGCGGCACAGACCATCGCCTTCATGCAGGAACTGACCGAGCTGGTCAGCACGCTGGAGAACGCTGCTCTGGTCGTCACCCTGCCGTCCAGCCTGATGGAGCACTTCGACACGCGTGCCGAGCAGTTGTTCCAGCAGTTGCAGCGCGTCTCCGGGCGGGTGGAAAAAATCTACACCCCGGTGCAGGAACACGAGATCACCCAGGTCATTCGCCGCCGCCTGTTCTCCCACGTGGACGAGAAGGCCGCCGGTAAGGAAATCACTGCTTTCATGGACTACGCCGGGCGTGAGTCGCTCCTGCCGGCGGGGGTGGAAGCCTCAGAATACCGTCAGCGCTTCGAAGCCTCCTACCCGTTCCTGCCGGACGTGGTGGACGTCCTCTACCAGCGCTGGGGCAGTTTCTCCACCTTCCAGCGCACGCGCGGCGTTCTGCGCCTGCTGGCGCTGGTCATCCATGCCCTCAAGGACCGCAACCTGCCCTACCTCTCCCTGGCCGACTTCGACCTGTCCAGCCAGGATATCCGCCGTGAGCTGCTCAAGCACATCGGCGCCGAGTTCGACAGCGTCATCGCCGCCGACGTCACCGCACCCGATGCCGGGTCAAAAAAGGTCAGCGCCGGCCTGGGCAAGGCCTACCAGGGCCTGCGCCTGGGCGAGCGGGTGACGACCGCAACCTTCATGTATTCCTTTACGGGCGGCATCGAGCGCGGCGCCACCCTGGCTGAGATCAAGCGCAATGCCACCACGCTCGAAAACCCGTCCGCAGTCGTGGCTGAAGCCGTCGAGGAACTCAAGGGCCGCCTGTTCTACATCCAAAACCAGGCTGGCAAGTACTTCTTCTCGAACCAGGCCAACCTCAACCGCCTGCTGCTCATCCGCATGGAGAACATTCACGACCCGGAGATCCGCGAAGTGGAAGAGTCCCTGCTGCGGGCGCGCATCAAGGGCGACCGGCTGAAGGTCTCCATCTGGCGCGAGCAGTCCAGCGATATCCCGGACACCCCGGACCTGAAACTGGTACTCCTCTCTGAGCCGGACGAGGCCCTGATGCGCTCCATGCTCGAAGAGAAGGGCAGCACCCCGCGTGTCCATCGCAACACCCTGTTCTTCCTCGTCCCCATGCCCAACGAGCGCATGGCCTTTACCAGTCTGGTGCGCAAGCATCTGGCCTTCCAAGGCCTCGCCTCCGACCAGACCCTGAAACTGACCGCCGAACAGCACAAGGAGATCAAGGATGGCCTGAAGCGGCTGGACAGCGACCTGGCCGAAGGCGTGCGGCGCCTGTACCGTCAACTGTACCTGCCGGCGCGCTCCGGCTGGAAAGAAATTGACCTCGGCCTGCCGACCGTCGGCGACGTAAAGCCGCTCGACCAGGAAGTCTATGACCGTCTGCGTATGGACAGCGAGATACTGGAGAGAGTCGCCCCGCTGGTCATCAAAGAAAAGTATCTCAAAGACCGCGGGTGGGTCTCCACCTCCCAACTCTACCAGGCCAGCCTGAAAACCCCCGGCGAGGCGCGCGCCGTCAACCAGACGGCCTGGGATGCCGGCATCGCCGAAGGCGTGCGCAAAGGCCTCTTCGGCCTGGGCGAACTCAAAGACGATCGGCCGGTCTACCGCTACTACAAAGAGGAGACTTCGATCAGCTTCACCGATGATGAAATCCTGATCAAGGCAGAACTCTGCGAAGCCCAGCGTCTTGCGCAGGAGGGGCAGGTGACATTCACCCCCGCTCAAACCGCCACCGGTCAACCTGTTGGCGAAACTGCCGCTGTACCGACCTTTGGGCAATCCACTTTCGTGTCCGCGCCCCCCGCAGCCGGAAAGTATCAGCAACTGCGCTTCAACTTCGTCGTGCCGAAGGGCAAAGTCTCCAGCCTGATGGGCGTGCTCAACTTCCTGCAAAGCCGCTACAACCGGGTAGAACTCTCGGTCAACGTGGGCGAGGGTCAGCTCACGGAGCAGGAGTATGAGGATAAGGTCAAAGAGGCGTTCCGGCAGATGGGGATTGAGATTTAGTGAGAATGGGAATCTGTTGCGCACGGGCCGGCAAGAAAAACGCCCCAAGGCATGGGGCGGACGAGGCTGGCAGAAGGGTGGTCAGGCCAATGAGATTTGCAGACGTTTGCCCAATGCCCTGGCGGCGCGGTCGAGGGTTTGCAGGGTGACAGACTGGTTGCCTGGATCCAGCAGGCGTTCCAGCGCAGCGCGGCTGGTCATCATGCGGCGTGACATTTGGGTTTCGGGCTTGTGCCATTACATGGCTGGCGAAAATCAGGCTAAATGGGACGGTTTTTTGGACACAATGTGAAATACATCTTCTATCATTTCCTGACCGGCGCGCTCGATCTTTTCTTGTGGAGTGGGGAACTCATCGGCGAGGAAAACCTTCCGAAGGAAGGTCCGGCGGTGTTCATTGCCAATCACCTCGGGCCGAGCGGCCCGATCGCAGTCGTGTGCTCGATCCCGCTTCAATTGTATCCCTGGGCCGTCGGGGATATGGTTGATAAAGAATTAGCGCCGGAGTACTTGAGGTTGGATTTCGTTGAGCCGCGTCTAAAACTTAAACTCCCATTCAGCCGGAGCTTTTCAAAATTCCTTTCCAAGATCACCGTACCCATGTTGAGAGGGCTTGGCTGCATTCCCGCCTATCTGGGAGGGCAAGAACGACTGTATGAAACATTGGAGATGAGCCTGTCCCTGCTCCTGGAGGGGAAATGCCTGCTGGTGTTCCCGGAGTATTCAGACGTGGGATCGGACACGTTCGTCAAGATGTATCCCTTTCAAAAGACCGTCTTCAGGCTGGGAGAGATGTATTACGATCAAACCGGAAAGCGCCTGGCCTTTTATCCTGTAGCCGTACATGAATCCGGCAAGGTGATGGTTGGGAAGGCTATCGCTTACAATCCTTTAAATGCTCTCGGTAAAGAACGGCATCGCCTGAAGGATTTGCTGGAAGAGACGGTCAAGGGGATGTATTTGCAGATGGCCGGGGAGGGGTACGTTGGAACGATGTTTCCAGAGCACGAGTAATGGTAGCTTACCAGCTACCATAATAGCGCCTGATCGTGCGAAAATCCCACCCCTGTTGATTGTGAGGCTGATCGTGGCTAATATTCTAAAAGCAATATCTTCACGACGTATTATTCTCGTACTGGCCGGAATTCTGGGCCTCCTTGGAGGCATGGCCGTCATCTATGCCACATCCAATGGCCCTTGGGGGTATAGCGATTCGGTGGTCTATCTTGTTTCAGCGCGTAATCTATTGCGCGGGCTGGGGTTGGGTTATTTTTTCCCTTCGGGGAAATTCTATATTGTAACGACCTCTCCTCCTTTATACCCCCTGGTTCTGGCCGGGATTGGCCTCTTGCGCGTTGACCTCATCGACGCGGCGCGCTGGTTGAACATTTTTCTCTTTGTCGCTACCATCTATAGCTCCGCGGCGGTTTTTATTGCATTTGGTTCATCGGCTGGATTGGCAATCCTCGCCAGCCTGCTGGTGGGGATATTTCCAGCCATGCTGATGATGTTCAGCTCCTCGATGTCTGAGCCTGTCTTCATCTTTTTATTTATCTGGAGTGGATTTTGTCTGCTGTGGTATTTGAAGTATGAAAATCCTCGTTGGTTCATACTCTCTGCGCTTTTCGCCGGACTGTTGCCAATCACCCGTTATATTGGGATCGCGGTAACCCTGACGGCGGTAGTCTGTGTATTTTTATTTTCCTCGCGACCATGGAAAGTCCGTCTAAAGAAAACGATTCTATATGGGTTGCTCGCCGGTCTGCCGATCTTCCTTTGGATAGCCTTTGTCTATTTCGGTGTGGACCGTTCAGTTGCCGGGAGGGGATTGCAGATCAATGAGGCTGCTCTGCCGGTCTTATTCAAGGATTTTCGCGCATTATTTTTAGACACGGTCTGGAAGTGGATCCCATTCCGTAAATACCCCTCGGATTTGCCTTACTGGCTGCGTTATGTGATCATTGGTGTGACAGTCGTTGCTGTCACTGTAGTCACCTGGTTGGCGCGTCGCCGGGTTCATAAAAATAGCCTTCCGCTGAAGCCAGGGAGTGAATTCCAGCTATTCACTTTTTTCGGATTGACGACAGTCGCTTTTGTCATCGTTTTGGCGCTGACCTATATCTTCCTGCTGCCCACGCCGGATGTAGATGACCGCATTTTGCTGCCACTCTATGCCGGGACAGTTTTGTGCTTACTGGGGGCTTTTGCATGTTGGCAAAGAGCATGGTTCCATAATGGAAAGGGTTGGCTGAGGGTCTTGCCATGCCTGATTGCAATGCTGTTTATCTATTGGTACTATCCACAAGCTGTATCCACGCTCGAGCTATACCACACGGGCGAGGGAATCACCGCATTCTACTGGCGGAATTCTGAAACGATGAGCGCCGTGCGCGACCTGCCGGATGATCTGCCGATCGTTTCGAACAACGCGGCTGCAATTCTCTTGTGGGCAGACCGCCCGGCTTACGAGCTAATGGAGGTTTTGCCTCCTGAATTTATCGAGCAATCCACGCCCTATGGCTCTGACACATCCGATAAGGTGCAGGCAGCCTTCCGTCAACAGGGGGCGGCGCTGGTTATCTTCGAAGACCAATTCCGCAGCCAACTTGAGCGCGCCTTCGGTGAAAAAGGACTGGCGCGCCTGGATACATTCTTTAGTGGGCTGCTGATCAGCGGCCAGTACGCGGATGGCATACTATATTATTACCCGAAGTGATTCCGGCGGTTGCATTACTGAGTCCACTAAAAAAACTAACCGCTGAGAATCCTTCAACAAGGTTTCGACAAGCTCAACCTACCAGCTCAGGGCAGGCGCTGACCGAGTAGGCCTTCGGCAGTGGAGTCATCCATATTGTAAAAAAATCGGGCCGGGACGAAAAATCCCGGTCCGATTTTCAGCGCAGTGCGGTTTACTTCCGCCCGTAGTCTTATTCAGCCGTTTTTTCGGCTAACTCTTTCAACGAGAGTTTTGTCCACGGAACGTACTTTTCCATATCCAGGCCGAGTTTCTTCGCTACACCGCGAGCGTAATCCGGGTCGGCTTTGTAGAAGTGAACGAGTTGGCGAGCCAGGATGCGCTCCGGCACACCCTGCATGGCTTCAGCCAGATTACTGAAAAGCTGTTCCTTCTGGTTGGCATTCATCAAGCGGAACAGGTTGCCGGGTTGGATGTAATCGTCCGCGCCTTCGCGGGGATCGTAGCGGTCGGCATCGCCCGAGATCTTGAGCGGCGGCTCGAGGAATTTTTCATCCTGCACCGGGCCGCCAAAACTATTCGGCTCGTAGTTGAGCGCGCTGCCGAAATTATCGTCGAAGCGCATGTTGCCATCGCGGTGATAGGTGTTGACCTCGGTGTGCGGTTTGTTTACCGGCAACGCGGCATAGTTGACGCCAATGCGATAGCGGTGCGCGTCGGCGTAGGACATGATGCGCGCCTGGAGCATCTTATCGGGCGAGAAACTGATGCCAGGCACGATGTTGGAAGGCTCAAAGGCGGCTTGCTCGATTTCCGCGAAGTAATTCTCCGCGTTGCGGTTGAGTTCCATAATCCCAACTTCGATCAACGGGTAATCGGCATGAGGCCAGACTTTGGTCAGGTCAAACGGGTTGATGTGATAGGTTTCTGCTTCCAGTTCGGGCATGATCTGCACACTGAATTTCCACTTGGGGAAATCCCCGCGCTCGATGGCCTCGAACAGGTCGCGCTGGGAACTTTCGCGGTCTTTGCCGACCACAGCCTCGCCCTCGGCGTTCGTCCAGGTTTTGATGCCCTGTATCACCTTGAAGTGGAACTTGACCCAGAAACGTTCGTTCTTCGCGCTGATGAAACTATAGGTGTGACTGCCATAGCCGTTGACGAAACGATAGCCCTGCGGCAGGCCGCGGTCGCTGAACAGGATCGTCACCTGGTGCAGGCTTTCGGGCGAAAGCGACCAGAAATCCCACATGGCAGTAGCGGAGCGCAGGTTGGTTTTTGGATCGCGTTTTTGGGTGTGGATGAAGTCGCTGAACTTGTAGGCGTCGCGGATGAAGAAGACCGGGGTGTTGTTGCCCACCATGTCCCAGTTGCCTTCCTCGGTGTAGAACTTGATTGCAAAACCGCGCACATCGCGTTCGGCGTCCGCCGCGCCGCGTTCCCCGGCCACGGTGGAAAAGCGCAACAGACAAGGAGTCTGCTTGCCAACTTTGGAAAAGACGTTGGCTTTGGAATAGCGCGAAATATCGTTGGTGATTGTCAGTGTACCAAAAGCGCCGGAGCCTTTGGCATGGACGATGCGTTCCGGGACACGCTCGCGGTTGAAAGTCGCCATCTTTTCGAGCAGTTGATAATCCTGCATCAGCAGGGGTCCGCGCGGACCCGCCGTCAGCGAATTCTGGTTATCGCCAATCGGGTTGCCGTGGGCGGTGGTGAGTTGCTTTTTCTTAGCCATTTGAATCTCCTTTTTGGTTTGAAAACGGTTGATAGTATCTATTCGCTTTTGTCCTGACAATCTGGACATACTCCATAAAAATCCAGTTGGTGCTTTAGGATTCGAAAACCAAAGTTTTGTTCAATCTCTTGAACGATGTTTTTTACAGCTATTTCAAGCTCCCCATCCATAATTTTTTGACATTTCATGCAGATCAAATGCGGATGCGGATAAGGCTTATTGCCGTCATAATGGCTGTCATCCCGCAAACCAATCTCAAGCACTTCACCCAATTCTTTCAGAAGATCAAGCGTCTTATAAACGGTTGCCAGACTCATGGTGGGAAACTGGACTTTGATCTGGTTATAAAGCCGGGCTGCGCTTGGATGTCCCTCGCTTGCAACGATTAAGCGAATCAACTCCACTCGCTGTGGAGTCAAACGATATTCGCTCTCTCTCAGTTTGGCAAGCAACTGCTCAAACCTGACTTGTGAATCAGTCATATCTCCTCGTTATGGATAATAATTCTCTATAAATTATTATTATTCATTATAACCCTCTTGCCTGATGAAGTCAAATTAATAACGACTCCACTGCAAAAAAGACTGGACAAAATATGTCCAAATTGCACCCTCCTGAGTCCACTGAAAAAACTAACCGCTGAGAACGCTGACGTGTGCCCCGAAGGGGTAGATCACAGATTCCCCGTCGAGGGGGCTCCCATGCCCCCGAATCGCAGGCGTGGGAGCCTGCTCTACTGAAAACCTGTGATTTACTGAGTCTTCCACATATCGTTTTATCACTTGACACTCTCTTTCAACCGTGATAATCTTGCGCCCATCAAGGTTAGGCATCGCTTGGATTTCCAGCCGATTAGGCCTTCGCGAAGCACCCTGTGGGTCGGGCGCCTGGCGTCAAATTATTCTGTAGGAGAAAGAACGATGGACGATCTTTTCATTTGCACAGTCAAGTGGTTCAATACCACCAAGGGTTATGGTTTCATCGGCCGTGAAGATGGCGAGGACGTGTTCGTCCACTTCTCGGTTGTCCAAATGGATGGCTACAAGCGCCTGGAGGAGAATCAGAAGGTGGAGTTCTCTATCGAGCAAGGTCCCAAGGGCCTGCAGGCGGCAAACGTTGTGCCGGTAGAATAACCCGCGCAACGGTCGCAAATCCTTCACAGGGCTAGACGGACATAGCCCTGTGAATTTTTTTAAATTCCCACACTTTTCGCTTGACTTTGTTTGAATTTATGCTATTATCTTTCTAATACGTTTGCTGAGTGCGCAGCGCCTACTCGGTAAGCCTTCGACACCCACTCCATAACGAGATCAATCTCGCACCTGACAATACTCGATGAATACCAATCATATTCACCTCAGAGTACAAGATATCTCGTTGAGCTTCGGGGGCATTCTGGCCCTGAATAATGTCTGTTTTGAGGCGCGCCAGGGGGAGATACTGGCCATCATCGGTCCCAATGGCGCTGGCAAGACCTCCTTGCTGAATTGTCTCAACAATTTTTATCACCCCGACAAGGGCAGCATCCACTTCGATGGACACGACCTGACGCGCCTGCCTCCCCACCGTATCGCCCAATTGGGCATCGCGCGCACTTTCCAGCAAACCGCCCTGTATACCGGCCTGAGCACGCTGGATAACCTGATGGCCGCGCGGCACATTCACATGCATACCGGGATGCTCGACAGCGTCATTTATTGGGGGCGCGCTCACCGCGAAGACATACTCCACCGCCATGTTGTCGAAGAGATCATTGATTTTCTGGAGATGGCGCACATTCGCAAGGCTACCGTTGGCGCCCTGCCGCATGGCCTGCGCAAGCGGGTGGAGTTGGGCAGGGCGCTGGCCATGGAACCGCGTTTACTTCTGTTGGATGAACCCATGACCGGTATGAACGTGGAAGAAAAAGAAGATATGGCCCGTTTTATTATGGATATCCACGAGCGGCGCGGGATTACCACCATGTTGATCGAACATGACATGGGACTGGTGATGGACATCGCCGACCGCGTTGTGGTGCTGGACTTCGGCTCCAAAATCGCTGAAGGGACGCCGGAAGAGATCCGCCACAGCGAGGTCGTGATCAATGCTTATCTGGGAAAGACAGACATCCGATGAATCACCTCGACACGCTTCCGAAGATCTTGAGGCATGCCTTTCAAAAGTACGGCGATAGTAAAGCGGCGATGCGCCAGAAGAACTTGGGCATCTGGCGCTCCTATACCTGGAAACAATCCTACGAACAAGTGCGGCTGTTAAGCCTGGGTTTGATCAAACTTGGCTTGAAGCGTGGTGATAAGGTCTGCATCATCGGTGACAACGACCCCCAATATTTCTGGGCGCAACTGGCAATCCAGGCCGGGGGCGGCGTGGCAGTCGGCATATTCACCGACAGCGCCCCGCAGGAGATCCAATTCATCGTTGATCATTCGGATGCCATCTTTGTTTTTGCCAAAGATCAGGAACAATGTGACAAACTGCTGGATATCCGCGAGCAGCTTCCAAAGGTCCGCCGCGTGATCTATTGGGATGAAAAAGGGTTGTGGAGCTACTCAGAACCCTGGTTGATCAGTTATATGGAATTGCTGGCTATGGGGCAGTCACTGGACGAAGAACAACCGCAGCTCTTCGATCAATCCATCCAACAGGGGCGTGGTGAGGACCTGGCGATTTTCTGCTACACCTCAGGCACGACCGGTCTTCCCAAGGGGGCGATGATCAGCCACAAAAACCTGATCGGAGGTTGCGATAGCGCTTACCAGGCCGATCCCCGCCTGGAGAGCGATGAATACCTGTCCTTTCTGCCCCCAGCCTGGATCACCGAGAACGTCCTGGGACTGACCGTTCACCTGCGCACCGGCATGGTGGTCAACTTCCCCGAATCGCCGGAGACGGTGCAGGAGAATATCCGTGAGATCACGCCACATGCCATGCTCTTCAGCGCCCGCCTGTGGGAGAACATGATGGGCCTGGTGCAGGTCAAGATCGCCGAGACCTCCTGGCTCAACCGCCTGCTTTATAAACTCTTCATACCGGTGGGCTACAAGGTTGCCAGCCTGCGCTACGAACAGCGAAAACCGATTGGGATTCTCTGGCGTTACCTCTATGCGTTGGGAGAAGCGGCCCTCTTCCAGCCGTTGCGGGATAAGATAGGACTGACGCGGGTCAAATCGGCCTATTCCTCGGGAGCCGCCCTCAATCCCCAGGTGATCCGTTTCTTCCGCGCCATCGGGGTGAACATCAAACAATTGTACGGCTCCACCGAGGCGCAGGTGCACACCCTTCACATCGGGGACGACGTGCGCTTCGAGACGGTCGGTTTGCCATCTCCTGGGCAGCGCATCCAGATCGCGGAGAATAGCGAGATCCTGGTCAGCGGCGAGACAGTCTTTCAGGGATACTACAAGAATCCCGAGGATACGCAGACAGCCATTTACACCGATGAGCAGGGACAGCGCTGGTTCCGCACCGGCGATGCCGGTCATGTGGACGAGGACGGGCATCTGATCTACCTGGATCGGGTCAAGGAAATGCTCACCCTGGCAAGCGGCGAGAAATATTCGCCCCAGTTCCTCGAAGGTCAACTCAAGTTCAGCCCCTATATCCGGGACGTGATGACCGTCGGCGGCGAAGATAAAGCCTTTGTGACTGCTCTGGTCAACATAGATTTCGAGAACGTGGGCCGCTGGGCTGAAAAGCAGGGCTTGGCTTACACAACTTTCGTAGACCTTTCGCAGAAACCGGAAGTATACGACCTGATCCGTAAAGATGTGCTGCGTGTCAACCGCGCTCTCCCGCCGCCAGCGCGCATCCATAAATTCGTTTTGCTGCACAAAGAGTTCGATGCCGATGAGGGCGAGTTGACCCGCACCCGCAAACTACGCCGCAACCTGTTGAGCCAGCGATATGAAGATATGATTACTACCATGTATACTGAGGGCGATAAGGTGCAGGTGCGCGCCGCGGTCAAATACCGGGATGGACGGGAGGGCGTTGTCGAGACCTCGGTGCGCGTTGCTACAATGGAGATGGAGGACACGCAGATATGAACTGGCAACTATTGCCGCAATTCGCCGTGACAGGCCTGCTGGCAGGCGGCCCGCTGGCCTTGACCGCGCTTGGCCTGGTGTTGATCTTCAAGTCCACCTACATCTTCAACTTTGCCCAGGGACAGTTGTTGCTTCTGGGCACCCTGCTCACCTGGTGGTTCGCCGTTGAACAGGGATTACCGCTCTGGCTGGCCATCCTAATTGCGCTCGTTCTTTCCGCTTTGATCGGGTTGGCAATCGAGCGTCTGGCCTTGCGCCCGATGACCGGCCAGCCTCTGCTGTCCATCATTTTGATGACATTAGGCCTGAGCGAAGTTCTACACGGGCTGGCTCTGCTGGTGTTCGGCGGCGTTCAGCGGAACTTCCCCCAGATTTTTTCGGTGGGTAATCCGTATAAGATCATCACACCTTTTGTCTATAACGACAACCCGATCGTTCTTATTCTGAAGCAAAACCTGGTCTGGTCATTTGTTGTTGCCATCCTGGGTGTGCTGGTGATCAGCGCCTTCTTCCGCTTTACCAATATGGGATTGGCCATGCGCGGCGCCTCGGAGGATCACGAACTTGCCCAGAGCATCGGCCTGCGCATCCACCGAATTTTTGGCATTTCATGGGCCATGGCCGGTGTGGTGGCGACCACGGGCGGCGTGCTGCTGGCCACCTCCAGCGGGCTGGATATCAGCCTGTCAGTGATCGTGCTGGCGGCTTTCCCGGTCGTGCTGTTGGGAGGCCTCGAATCAATTCCGGGCACGATCGTCGGCGGCTTGCTGATCGGTCTCTCTCAGGGTCTCGTCGCGGTCTCCAAAGTCCCTATGGCTCGCAATACGGCCGAGATCATGCCTTATATCGTGCTTCTGATCGTGTTGATCATCCGGCCTGAAGGACTTTTTGGGCAAAAGCGGATAGAGAGGATATAATTAGAATTAGTTAGGCGGCTTTATTCCCTTAGCAAAGTAAAGGCTCTACGTTGCGAGCTGCAGAAGGAGAAGCATATGACCAAGTTACTTGAGCAAGCGATTGTCGAGATCGAGAAACTGCCCGAAGACGCACAGAACGCCATTGTTGCACGTCTTCTGGCGGACTTGGCGGATGAACAGGCATGGGGGGCGCGTTTTGCGGCGACTACTGACGCGCAATGGGACCGCATGGCAGCGATGGTTCGACAAGAAATTGCGGCTGGGGATACGACGCCGCTTGATGACGTTTTCCCAACCTTGGTCTCGAAGCCATGAAGTCAAGCGTTACCAAGGGATTTCGAAAGCGGCTCGACGCGCTCCCGACGGAAGTTCAGGAGCAAGCGGACCGAGCGTATGCACTCTGGCGTTCGGATCCATACTACCCGAGCCTCCAATTCAAGCGAGTGAGCCGACGACAGCCGATCTACTCGGTACGCGTTGGAATCGACTATCGGGCGTTGGGGCTACGAGAGGATGATCATATCTTCTGGTTCTGGATTGGGCCACACGCCGAATACGATGAGTTGCTCAAACGGATAAACCGTGTCCATCCTCCGTCCCGCGGGTGAATTCGATACCAGTTACGCCTACGATATGGCCACCATCCGGCAGCGCTGGCAGTGGGCATTGTTGTTTGTCTTTATTCTGGCCTTGTACATCCTGCCTTTCTATGCCAGCCAGAGTACGGTGGCACTGGTCAACCGCATTGGCATCACCATTATCGCCGTGCAGGGCTTGAGCCTGTTGACCGGCTACACCGGCCAGATCTCCCTCGGACAGGCCGCTTTCATGACCACAGGGGGGTATATCTCGGCTTTGCTGGTCAACTACCTGGAGTGGTCATTCTTCGCCGCGCTGCCAATAGCCGCCCTGGGAGCCGGGCTGATCGGCCTGCTCTTTGGCTTACCCTCCCTGCGGGTGAAGGGCTTTTACCTGACGATGGCTACGCTGGCCGCCCAATTCATCATCCCTTGGTTCACCCGAAACGCCTTTCCGAAGATACTCAACGGCGCGCAGGGATTGAACGTGCAGGTGCCGGTGCTGTTCGGCCTTAAGTTCGATACACCCCAACGATATATCTACATCACGCTGACCGTCCTCATCCTTTGCACCATCGCAGCCTACAACATCTCCCGCTCCCGCCTGGGGCGCGCTTTCGTGGCGGTGCGCGATCACGACTTGGCGGCTGAATTGCTTGGCGTCAACCCTTTTAAATACAAGCTGCAGGCCTTTTTCCTGGCGGCGGTCTACGCCGGCCTCGCCGGGTCGCTGGCGGCGCACAACATCCGTCACCTGAACTCGGAAACCTTCAACCTGACAGATTCGGTTACCTTTTTGGGTATGCTGGTCATCGGCGGATTAGGCTCCAACCTCGGTCCGATCTTCGGTTCTATTGTGGTTGAAATGCTCACTGAAGGCGCAACGCTGTTCGGGCCTTTCTTTATTTCCATCTTTCCGGCCACCGCGGCCGGGGCAGTTCAGGCGCTGCGCCCGTTGTTCTTTGGCGTAACGCTGATGCTCTTCCTGATCTTCGAGCCGCGCGGCCTGGCGCATCGCTGGAAGTTGCTCAAAGCCGCCTGGCGCCTGCGGCCATTTTCGTATTAGTCGGGCATGGGAGCCCGACCGACGTCACTGTAGAGACGGCTCCTCGCGAAGCACCCTGCGGGCATGCCGTCACTGAAAGGAGGTGGTTCACGGCGCGCCAATATTCATATCGTACTCGACCCACTCAGAGAGAAGTATCCATATCCGTCTTTCGTTTCAATTGCTACAAGGAGGAGTACCCATGCGTAAGACCCTGTTTACCCTGGCAGCCCTGTTGCTGGTTGCCTCACTTATCCTGAGCGCCTGCGCGCCTAAGCCAACACCGACCCCGCCGCCTCCACCACCGCCGCCGCCCACTGCAGTCCCGCCCACCGAAGTGCCGACTCCTGCCGGCCCGCCCGACCTGACCGGCAAGACCATCACCCTCTATCACTTCGGCGACCTCTCCGGCCCGTATGCTGGCATCACCGCGCCGCTCATCTTTGGGGCTGAGGATGCCGTCAAAGCCGTCAACGAGGCTGGCGGTATCTATGGCGCGACACTGGAAATCAAATTCGCCGACACTGCCGGTAAAGTGGACGATGCCGTGGCCGCCTATGACCGCTTCACCAGCGAAGACCCCAATGCGCTGTTCATGATCACCTATGGTTCGGGTGAAGCCGAAGCCCTGGCGTCGCGCTTTGCCGAGGATGAGATCGTCAACATCACTGCCGGCTTGAGCGCCAAGGCCTTCTATGGCGAAGGTTCCGGCTATACCTTTGGTCTTGGCCCCATCTACCCCGACCAGATCGGCTTTGTGATGAAGTTCCTGGCCGAGAACTGGGCCACCTACAAGCCGGCCACCGCTGGCGACACGATCAAACTGGCCCACATTTCCTGGCCGACCGCTTTCGGCCAGGGCTCGCTGACCGATGAGAGCCGGGCTTACCTCACTGGGCTGGGCATCGAAATCGTCCACGAAGAGACCTATATGCCTGGACCCACTAGCGACACCACCATCGCCATCCTGAACGCCCAGGCCGCGGGTGCCAACGTGATCTGGACCAACACCCTGGCCCACGGCCCGGCGGTCATTCTCAATGACCTGAATGAACTGGGGCTGCGCGACCAGTTCGTGGTGGTTGCCGATAACTGGGGCATGGACCTGGCGACTTACGCCTTCCTGGCCAACCCGGCCTATGGCGTCGGATTGATCGCGCCCTTCCCCTACCTGTGGTGGACGGATGCCGACAATCCTGGCATCCAATACGCCGAGAAACTCTTCGCGGCCAACGCGCGAACGGCTGGCGTGCATAACGTCGGTTACCTGCTCTTGGTGGCCGGCGTTGACCTGGCTGTGCAAGCCATCAAAACCGCCATTGACACGGTGGGCTATGAGAACCTGACCGGCGAAGCCGTCCACGATGCGCTGATCGCCATGAGCCCGTTCGA